>NZ_CDWRCK010000353.1:0-3376 GCF_977927595.1 Frankia sp. CcWB3 | reverse complement strand
TCAGGAGACACGCTGACCGACCGGGCAGTCCAGGGCGCTGGCGCGGGTCAGGCCGTCGACGGACAGCCGGGCGGACAGGCGCACCGGTCCGGACGACTCGGTGAGAATGCCCGTCCAGCCCCCGGCCGCCCGGAAGACGCACGCCGTGCCCCCCGACAGCTGCCAGTAGGGGGTGTAGTGCACGAGCACCGTGGCGACCCCGGGCGCGTGGAAGTCGACCGCGACCGAACTCACCCCCAGTTCGGTGAGTGAGGCCGGTCCCTCTACCAGACCCGGGGAGTCGGTGACGAGCCACACCTTCCAGTGCGCGTTCTGCCAGGCGAGCTCGAGATAGGGCAGACCGGCCCGCAGCAGCCTGGCCTCGACGGCCGCGGAGGGATCCAGCTCGACGTCGGGGAGGGCGACGTAGCGGATGCCGCGGGCGAGCAGCCACTCGTGGTAGGTCTCGGCGTTCAGTGTGCCGTCGTAGAACAGCGCGTTGTACTTGCTGTCGAGCTGGCGCAGCCAGCCGCGGGCCATGGGTACGGACGGGGCGACGAAGCGCGCCTCCCAGTGGGCCCGAGTAAAGGGAATCTCCACCCGCCCGGCCGGCACCGGCGCGCCGCGGTCGAGGTAGTCGAGGAGCTCGGTGTAGTAGGCCTTCGACCCGGACGGATCGCCGTGGACGAGCAGCGCCCCGTGCACCGGCCCGATCTGCCAGCCGATCAGCGGGATCGCCGCGACCGCGAGGACGCGGCGGCGTTCGGCGAGCAACAACGCCGCGGCGGGGCCGGCGAGCAGCGTCGCCGGTCGGGTGATGTTCCCGCCGACCTGGGTGGGCACGAAGAAGAAGACCACTGCCGCGGCCGCCCAGAGCAACAGGCCGTGCCGGATGGGCCGGATGAGCCGGGCGTGCCCGGGCACGATGAGCAGGCCGACCGCGATGAGGGTCAACAGCGACAGGAAGGTGACCGCGGGAAAGGGCTGGTACCCGTCCTCGGGAAACGCGAGCACGACGATGATGCCGGATCCGGCGCCGACGAACGGGAGCGCGCGGCGCCATCCGATCGTCGGCAGCAACGCGAGGCCGACGAGCAGCACGAAGCCGCCGGCCAACGGAGACGCCAGCGACGACAGGACCGCGCCGATCCAGGTCAGCTTCGTGTGCCGTTCCCGCGCGCCGACCAGCGCCAGCGCACCGAAGGCCATCCCGAGAGCGAACGGCATGCGGCCCACGACGAGGTTCGCCACCGTCGAGACCGCGAACCAGACAAGGACCAGATCATGCCCGGCCCGCCGGCCAGGACCGCGGAGTAACCGGGTCACGATCATCGTCGAGGCGACGCAGGAGATCGCGCCGAGCGGCTGTACCCCGACAAGCGCACCGAGCGGGGGGAACAGCACACTGTAGCCGGGGATGGTGTGACCGCCGTACCACTGATCGTCCCAGAGCACCACTCCGCCGTGCCGGAACAGCCAGACCCGGTACTCCTGGGCGGGGGTGTCCGGACCGGTGATGCCAAGACCGATGCACAGCAGGCAGAGCGCGGCGGTCAGAATCCAGGGCCAGCGGCGAACCGCCACGACGACGGCGAGAACACCCCGCACGAACGGTCCGCGGTGCCGCGGCGGCTCGAGGGCGATGGAAGGGGTCTGGGGCAGTGTGGCCACGCGAGGCTCCGACCCGGGGTGCCCGGGCCCACCCGTCGCCGGGGCGGTCGACGCCGCCCGCCCCCCCGAGATGGCGTCAGGCGAGGGACCAGGGGTCGCGAGCGTTGTCACCCGCGACCCCCCCACGCACCGACGACAGTCCATCCGCCGTCTCCGACCGGTCATCACCCGACAGCTTGCCCCGCGGGCGGCGTCAGGCCACGCCCGTCCTGTCCGGACCAGGCAGCGGCCGGCCCCGACCTGCCGGCATCCGGGCCCCGACCAGGGTGACCCTGCTGGTCCTCGCCGGTGGCGGCGCCGCGGCCGTGGCCATGGTGAGCGAGGGTCGGCTCGGTTCGCGCGATCCGCACACGACCGACCCTTCCTCCTGGTGGGGCATTCTCCCATCGGCGGCCCCGTCGGATACCGCAAGGGGCGTCTTGGCCGGCTTGGCGGCCCTGGGCATCATCACTCTGTGTCTGTGCTGGGGCGGGCTTGTGCGCGCGACGATCGCCGGCCGCACCTCCCCGCGGGCCGCCCTCGCGGCGGTGATCGTCTGGAGCCTCCCGTTCGCGGTGGGCCCGCCGCTGTTCAGCCGGGACATCTACGCCTACGCCGCTCAGGGTGAGCTGGCGAGGCTCGGCCTGGATCCGGCGACACACGGCGTCTCCGTCCTGCTGACCGCTGAGGGCTCGGGCTCGGCGTTCGTCCGGGCCGTCGACCCCCGGTGGTGGAACACCCATGCGCCCTATGGCGGTGCCGCGGTCGCCGTGGAGAAGAGCGCCGCGGCCCTCGGCGGCGGGCCGGCCGGGACGGTCACGCTGCTCAAGATAGTCGCGATCCTCGCAACGATCGCGATGGTCGTCCTGACGCTACGGCTCGCCGGACCGGAGCCGGGCCGACGGGCCCTGGTCATGGTGCTCGTCGCGGCCAATCCGGTCGTCGTCGTGCACCTGATCGGCGGAGCCCACCTCGACGCAACGGCCGCGGCGCTGCTCGTGGCGGCGCTGGTGGTGGACCGCCGACGGCTCGTCTCGGCACCGGCGTCCGGCCCGGAGGGAAAAAGCACGCCGACGGCTCGGCAGGCCGCGCTCGGCGCCGCCGCGACGGCGCTGGTCGGCGTGGCCGGAAGCGTCAAGGCAACCGCCCTCCTCGGCGTCGCCTGGCTGGTGCTGGCGCATCTGCGGGCCGCCCGGCCGGCGCGACGCCCGATCCGCGCCGGCGCCGTGCTGCTCGCGGCCGATGCCGCCGCGGTCGCGCTCGCCGCGGGGCTGAGCATGGTGGCTGGCGGCTTCGGTCCGACCTGGATCCACGCGTTGTCCACGTCGGGCACCCTGACCACGGGGATCGCACCAGCCTCGATTCTCGCCGCGGCGGTCGACGGGGTCGGCGGCATGCTTGGTCCGGTCGGCCGCCATCCGTCCGGCGCCGAAACGCAGCGGGCGACTCGGGCCCTGTGCCTGGCCGGCGCGGCGCTGGTGGTGGCCTGGCTCGCCCTGCGCGCATGGCGGGACCGGGGCGGGTACACCGGCGGGGGTTCGCCCGGTTCCGGCGGGAACGAGCCCGGCGGGAACGAGCCCGGCTCGGGCACCGGCCGTCGGCACGACCTGATCGTGCTCGGCTACGGCGGGCTGGCGGTGGCGCTCGGCAGCCCGGTGCTCTACCCCTGGTACCTCGCGCTGTGCCTGCCGGCACTCGCGGTCGCCGTGGCCCTCGCCCGGTCAACCCCGCCGGCGCCCCACCCTGG
>NZ_CDWRCK010000352.1:0-3387 GCF_977927595.1 Frankia sp. CcWB3 | reverse complement strand
CCTCGGCCGGAGCCGGGTAGCCGCTGACATGAGCGCCCACCGCTTGCCGGTGGTGACGTTCCCGCTCGTGCTGAACACCGCCGAACTGTCGGCGCTCGTCGCCTTCCCCTTGGGTTCCGTGATGCTGCCGGGCCTGCGGCTGGGCGGCACCCGGCAGTTGGCCCCCTCCGCCGACATCCCAAGCGGTCCGCGGATTGTGGCGCGGTCTACCTTCCCCGGGGTGCAGCGATCCTTGGCGCTTTCGGTCACGGACTCACTACGGCATGTACATGTGGTGGGGCCGACAGGTACCGGGAAATCTACATTGCTGCTAGGGATGATTACTGGCGATATGCAGGCCGGGCGCGGGGTGATCGTCTTGGACCCGAAAGGCGATCTTGTAAGTGATGTCCTCGACCGGGTGCCAGAGAAGCGCCGGGACGAGGTGGTCATCCTCGACTCGGCGGACGAGGCCCGGCCGGTGGGCCTGAACCTGCTATCCGGTAGCCACCGCGCGCCGGAACTGGCCGCCGACCAAATCGTGGGGATATTCCACCAGCTCTATAAAGCCTTTTGAGGGCCGCGCACGGACGATATTTTGAGGGCTTCGATGATCACGCTGGCGAGCGAGCCGGGGATGACTCTCACCGAAGTGCCGCTGATCCTGACGGATGCCAATTTCCGGCGGCGGCTGGTGGCGAAGGTCGATGACCCGGTAGCCCTCGGTCCGTTCTGGGCGGCCTACGAAGCCATGAGCGACGCGGAGCGTGCCCAGGCGATTGGTCCCGTTATGAATAAATTGCGCGCCTTTCTGCTGCGCCGCCGGGTACGCAACGTGCTGGGGCAGGCCCAACCCCGGCTGGATCTGGCCGAGGCCTTGGCCCAACGGCGCATCGTGCTCGTGCCCCTGACCAAGGGTGTGCTGGGGGAGGAAGCAGCGGCGCTCGTTGGATCACTGGTTGTAGCCAGAGTGTGGCAAGCCGTACAAGCTCGGGCTGCCGTCGCAGCAGACCGGCGGCCAACCACCTTTTTCTACATCGATGAATTTCAGGACTTCCTGAACCTCCCGATGGGCGTGGCCGATGTGTTGGCGCAGGCCAGGGGCCTGGGACTCGGTATGACCTTGGCCCATCAACATCTGGGGCAGCTGTCGGCGGACCTTCGGGAAGCAGTCCTGGCCAATGCCCGCAGCCGGGTGATCTTCCAGGCGGCTGCGTCAGACGCTGGGCGGCTCGCCAAGGAGCTGGCGCCGCATCTGGGGGCAGCGGACTTGCAGGGGCTGGGTGCGTATGAGGTTGTGGTGTCGCTGTCGGCCGGGGCGCGGGTGGCCCCACCTGCCACCGGCGTGACGCTGCTGCCGCCTCCGGCTACGGGACAGGCCAACATCGTGCGGGCCGCCTCGCGGGATCGCTTCGGGCGAGACCGGGACGAGGTGGAAGCCGCCATCCGGGCACGCCATGACGGTACCAAGCCCGCCGGACGGGTCGGCCGCCGGGAGGTGTCCGAATGAGGCGGGCACTTCCGGCCGCTGTGCCGGTCGCGTCGAGTAGACCTGCGCGTTTGCCGTGGTGGGGTGCGGTTTCCGGGCCAAATGTGCAGACGACTCCCTGGCTTCTTCGTGGGGTGAATTCATGAGCCGGGCATATGTCACCTCCCGTCAAGTGGCGGCACTGGCTGCGACCATCCCGCCTCGGGAGCGAGAGATCCTTACGACGCTATCCGTGGTGCGCGTGGCCACCGGGGCGCAGTTGGTGCGGTTGCATCTGGCGGGCGTCTCGGCGCGGCGGGGCAGGGAGGTGCTGGCCGGGATGGTGGCGCGGCGGCTCCTCGCGCGGCTGCCCCGGCGGATCGGCGGCGTGCGGGCAGGCTCTGCGGGCTTCGTCTACACCCTCGACGTGGCGGCCTTGCGCATCTTGGACCCGGAGCGGTCGCGGTGGCAGCGGCCCTGGCCGGTGGGCTCCTTGTTCCTGGCGCACTCCCTGGCGGTGACAGAGCTGTACACCGCCTTGCGCAAAGCCGAAGCCGCCGGACGGCTGGTGGTGGCGCGCTTCCAGGCGGAACCAGCCAGCTGGCGCAGTTTTTCCGGCCCCGCCGGGCGGATGGTGATCAAGCCGGATGCCCGTGTGGCCTTGCGGCTGGGCCGGTACGAAGACACCTGGATGGTGGAGGTAGACCGGGCGACGGAGTCGCTGCCGACGATCCGGCGCAAAGCGGAGCTGTACATCAAGTACTGGCAGTCCGGCCGGGAGGGCGAGGTCTTTCCCCGCGTGCTGTGGGTGGTGCCGGATGAAGGCCGTCGGCGGCAGCTCTTGGCCGTCCTGGGCCGTCTGCCTGCCGATACCTGGCAATTGTTCACCGTCGCTACCTCGGACGAGGCCGCAGGCCGGATGATCCAGGGGGCGGCGGAATGATGGAGCTACCCCGCAACATCATCCTGACCGGCGATGCCGCCACCCGCCTGGCGGAGTTGCCACCGGCCTCGGTGGACAGTGTGATCACCAGCCCGCCCTACTACGCCCTGAGGGATTACGGGGTGGATGATCAACTAGGCCTTGAGGCCACGGTGGACGACTGGGTAGCGGGCCTTCTGCCAGTCTTCCGCCAGCTGGCCCGGGTGATCAAGCAGACGGGCAACGTCTGGCTGAACCTGGGCGACAGTTTTTCGAGGCACTCCAAGTACGGGGCGCCGCCGAAGGGGGTGCTCCTGGCGCCGGAGCGGCTGGTGCTGGCGCTGTCGGCGGACGGCTGGATTGTCCGCAATAAGGTGATTTGGAGCAAGACGAACCCCATGCCCTCGTCAATCTCTGACCGCCTGACCCTCACCTATGAAGTGGTGTACTTCCTCACGCGCGGCCCCCGGTATTTCTTCGACCTGGACGCTATCCGGGAGCCGCATCGCTCCGGCGGTGGAAAGAAGGCGGCCAAGGCCGAGTACGCCAAGCCGACGTATCGAGGGCCGCTCGCGGCAAACAACGAGGGCCTGCGGCGGGAACGGCCCGAAGGGCAGCCGGGGCATCCGCTGGGGAAGAACCCCGGGGATGTGTGGCAGCACGCGGCGGGCAATTTCCGGGGAGCACACTTCGCCACCTTCCCGCCGGGCTTGATCCGACGACCGCTCTTGGCGACCTGCCCCGAAGTCGTATGCACGGCCTGCGGCCAGGGCTGGAAACGGCAATACACCGTGCGGAAGCTGTGGAACGCAAAAGATCAGGAAGCGGCGACGGTACGTGAGGCGGGCGACTTCATCCGGTGCGACTGCGAGGCTCCGACTGTTCCGGGCGTGGTGCTTGATCCATTCTTTGGTACGGGGACGGTGGGGGCGGTGGCCTGCCAGAACGGGGGTCTTCGAAGTTAACCGGGGTGGGCGTGAAACCCCAGCCAGTTTGGTAACTGTGCGTAATGTTGGCT
>NZ_CDWRCK010000351.1:0-3396 GCF_977927595.1 Frankia sp. CcWB3 | reverse complement strand
AGCCACCGCCGCCCGGACCGGGACCCGCTTCGGGCCGCCCGCCGCCGCGACCAGATCCGCCCGCGGGAGCGACGGTGACCCGCCAGGTCCCGCCGAGTCTCTCCGCCAGCACGGCACAGAACAGCTCGGCGTTGTTCCCCTGCCCGAACATCCGGCCCATCGTCGGGGTGGCGAAGGCCAGCACGACCTCGTCGCCTCGAACGTCGGCAACGGTCGCGTGATCCTTCAGGATCGCATGCGTCTTCCGGCTGCGGCGGCCGGCGAGCACGAGAACCTCGTCCCACAGCATCCGCAGGCCGGCGGCGTCGATCCGCCCGGTCCCCGGAGTGCCTGCCATGCCCGGAACACCTGCCGGGCCCGAGGGACGATCACCCGACGTGAACGCGGGACCCGGCGAACCAGGCTGGGGGCCCGTCGCCGGTCGAGACACCGGTCCGCTCCGAGCGGGTGCCCGGACTGCCAGCGGCATGGGCTCCGGGTCCGCGGCGGGCGGGTGGACCGGCGCGGGAGCCCGGCCGGCCGGCAGCGGGGACGGGGGGCCCGGCTCCGGTTCTTCCCCGCCGAGCACGGCCCGCCGTTCCAGCCGCTCCAACCGGGTGAGCAGCGCGGCCGGGTCGGTCGACGCCGTGGGCAGCAACGCACGGGCCAGGATCAGTTCCAGCATCAGCCGTGGGCTCGCCGTCCCCCGCATCTCGACCAGGCCGTTGTGCAGGACGTCCGCCGTCCGGGACAGCTCGGCGGGGCCCATCCGGGTGGTCTGCGCCCGCATCCGGTCGATCTGGTCGGGGGAGAAGGATTCCAGCAGGCCGCGGGCGTCCGCGTCCGGAACGGCCGCCATCACGATCAGGTCGCGGAACCGGTCGAGGAGATCGGTCGCGAACCGGCGCGGGTCGTGACCGGCGGAGACGACCTTGTCGACCACGGTGAACAGGGCCGCGCCGTCGCGGTCGGCCAGCGCGTCGACGGTCTCGTCCAGCAGGACGCCGTCGGTCATGCCGAGCAGCGCCACCGCCCGGTCGTAGCGCAGGCCGTCGTCGTCCGCGCCGGCCAGCAGTTGGTCGAGAACGGACAGCGAGTCGCGGACCGATCCGGCGCCCGCCCGCACGATCAGCGGCAACACGGCCGGATCGACGGCGACCCCCTCCCGGGCGCAGACCGACGCCAGATGTTCGCGCAGCACGCTCGGCGGAACCAGCCGGAAGGCATAGTGGTGCGTCCGGGACCGGATGGTCGGGATGACCTTGTCCGGTTCGGTGGTGGCGAAGACGAACTTGAGGTACGGCGGGGGCTCCTCGACGACCTTCAGCAGCGCGTTGAACGCCGCCGCGGTCACCATGTGCGCCTCGTCCACCACGAAGACCTTGAACCGGGCCGACGCGGGGGCGAAGAACGCCCGCTCGCGCAGATCGCGGGCGTCGTCGACGAGACCGTGCGACGCGGCGTCGATCTCCGTGACGTCCATTGAGGCGCCCGTCCGGATGCCCACGCACTCGTCGCACACCCCGCAGGGTTCAGGGGTCGGGCCCTGGATGCAGTTCAGCGAGGCGGCGAGGATCCGGGCGGAGGAGGTCTTGCCGCAACCCCGGGGGCCGCTGAAGAGATAGGCGTGGTGCAGGCGGCCGCTGCGCAGGGCCTTGCGCAGCGCGTCGGTCACGTGCTCCTGGCCGACGACCTGGGCGAACGTCGCGGGACGGTACCGGTTGTACAACGCTGTGCTCACTGGCCTGCTCCGCGTGCTCGACGAGACGATCGGCGAAACGAGAGGACCCCCCGCACACCCGCCAGAGCCCGCTTACCCTTGCTGCCTTCCGGCCCTGGGGGGGTTCACGAGGGTAACGCCGCACGAGGGGTCTGCTGTGCAGTCTAGCCCGTGCTGGACGATCATGAATCCCGAGGTCTGCCGGGCGGCGCGGCGGCAGGCCCGGTGCCTGGCCCCGCAACGATCAGATAGTCTCATCCACGGAGGATTCGCCTAGTGGCCTAGGGCGCACGCTTGGAAAGCGTGTTGGGGGCAACCCCTCGCGAGTTCGAATCTCGCATCCTCCGCAATGATCTTGCTAGCCTTGATCTTCGGGCCAGCCTTCTGGCCAGGCACAATGCCATCCTTCTCCACCATCTCGCCACCCACGGTAGCCATGGACCCACCTGAGTCCCCGCGCCGCGCGAGGGATCGTCGTGGACACCGTCTCGGCCGTACGCTGGCCCGCGGAGCGCGGCGGGTGGGCGTACAGGGCACCCGTGATCGACGGTGAGGAGTACCCGAGCCGCTTCGACACGAGAGCGATGTCGATGATCTCGTCGAGCTGGCTTGAGGCCGACGAGTGACGAAGGCCGGGCGGCGAGAAATTGCCAAGACCTGTGGATCATGATCGGCGGGTGGCCCGGCGAGAGTCTCGGTGATCTTGTTGGCCGCAACATGAAGAGGCCGCGGCGTCGATGATGGATCACGGCGAGCATGATCGTGGCAGGTCTCCTCAGCTAACCAGAGCACGATCGAACTACGTCAGTCCGGTCAGGATGCCATGACCCGTTCACCGGGCGTCGGCCCGTCCCCCTACTTGTAGCCGCGGACGAAGAGTCTCACGGCGGACCGTAGCGCAGCGTCGAGTTCCGGGCTGTCGAGCGCAGGTGGATTGTGGACGGCGAACATGCCGAGCTCGGTCATCTCCCAGACGGTTCCGTTGACAAGGGCAATGAACTGGCCTGCCGCGCGGGCAGGGTCATCGATGCGCAGCGCGCCGTCGTGAGCGATCCTGGCCAGCTGGCCGATTAGCTCTGACCAGACGGGAGTCGCGACGCGTCGGCGCCAGAGCTGCAGCAGCTGGGGTTGGCGGGGCCCTTCGGCCTGCAGGAGCAGGCGCAGAGAGGCTGTGCGCGGATCGAGGAAGGTCGCCATGATGCGCCTTGCAAGATCGTTAAGGTAGGCCTCGGGGTCCGGTAGGGGGCTTGGGAAGAAGGCCGTCGCCCGACGTAGCGCGTCGAGGGTCGCCGTGAGGTGCGTATCGATGACGGCGAGGAACGGCGTCTCCTTATCTCCGAAGTGGTTGTAGACGGTCTGCCGTGACACCGGGGTCGCCGTGGCGATGTCCTCAAGCGTCGTGGCCGCATAGCCCTGGCGGACGAACAGATCTAGCGCCGCCGACATGATCGCCTCTCGCTTGGCGGGCTGGCCGCGTGCGGGCGCTCGGGGAGGCCAGGTGGCGTCGGCGGACACCCCCGTAGATCCACCGGACGGACGAGCCGTCGCCGTCACCGTCGCAACCAGCTCCGGCGAGCAGCACCGGGTGCCCGCCGACCACATCATCTCCTCGATGCCGATGCCGATGCCGATGCCGATGCCGATGCCGATGCCGATGCCGATGCCGATGCCGGATCTGGATCTGGATCTGGATCTGT
>NZ_CDWRCK010000350.1:0-3399 GCF_977927595.1 Frankia sp. CcWB3 | reverse complement strand
CTGTACTTCCGGTCGTTTTTCGGGGTGCCGCGTTCGGTGCGGGCTCCTGACGACACCCCGGTGAACGCGGTGCCGGGACTGCTCGACGTGCTGGCCCGGCAGATCGGCGAGGTGCGCCCGAAGCGGGTCGTGGTGTGTTTCGACGCCGACTGGCGGCCGGCGTTCCGGGTGGCGCTGCTGGCGTCCTACAAGGCGCACCGGGCCGCCGATGCCGGGGCCGGCGGGGTCGGGGCAGGGCAGGTCGAGCGGGTGGACGACGACCTGCTCGTCCAGCTCCCGATCATCGGCGAGGTCCTCGACGCGTTCGGGATCGCCCGGGCGGAGGCCGCCGGGTTCGAGGCTGACGATGTGATCGCGACGCTGGCGACCCGTCACCGGGGGGAGGTGGACATCCTGACCGGTGACCGGGACCTGTTCCAGCTCGTCGACGACGCGGCCGGGGTGCGGGTGCGGTACGCGGTGGAGAAGTTCGCGGTGGTCGACGAGGCGGCGGTGACGGCACGCTACGGCGTTCCGGGGCGGGCCTACGCCGATTTCGCGGTGCTGCGCGGTGATCCCAGTGACGGGTTGCTGGGGGTGGCGGGGATCGGGGCGAAGACCGCCGCGGCGCTGCTGACCCGGTTCGGGTCGCTCGCGGCGGTGCTTGCCGCGGTTGACGCCGACGGCGGTGCGGGTCTGCCGGCCGGGGCGCGGCGTCGGTTGCAGGGCGCCCGGGACTATGTGCGTGCCGCGGTGGGGGTGGTGGCGGTGGTGCGGGACGTGCCGGTGGGTGCTTCCGCCGATCTGCTGCCGGCGGCGCCGGTCGATCCGGCGGCGGTGGGGGCGCTCGCCGAACGGTGGGGGCTGACCGGTTCGTGCACGCGGCTGCTGCGGGCGCTGGCTGAGGCCGCGGGTGGCTGAGGCCGGCGTGTTCGTCCGGCTGCCGGAGTGACGCGCAGGGTCATCTCGGCGGGTGGGTGGTGGGGCTGCCCGTCACGGCGCTGCCCTGGTGACGGTAGGTTTCCCTGCGTACCTCGGCGTGGGCACACGCAGGCGGTGCGCCGGTTGACGTCACGGGGGCGGATCGTCGCCTACTGTTGCCCTCCGGGCGAGCTCCGGAGGGGCGGGTGCCCACCCGGACGAGCAGGGCCCAGGCGGTGCAGCGGATGCTCACCGGACGAGCAGGTGGCGGTGCAGGTGACGGCAGCGGAGGTCAGGGTGGGGCTGCGTGAGCGGCTCGCGGGCAGGCGGGTCCTGGTGACCGGGGCGACCGGGTTCGTCGGGGAGGCGCTGCTGGAACGGTTGCTGTCGGACTTCCCCGGCACGGCGGTGGTGGCGCTGGTGCGGCCGCGGGGCAGTCACAGCGGGGCCGCGCGGCTGGCGCGCATGATGCGGAAGCCGGCGTTCCGCGGGTTGCGGGAGGCGTTGGGTGCGGCGGGGGTGGCGGCGCTGCTCGCCGAGCGGGTGGAGGTGATCGAGGGGGATCTGGCGTCGATGCCGGATCTGCCCGCCGACATCGACGTGGTCATCCACTGTGCCGGGGAGGTGTCGTTCGACCCGCCGGTCGACGAGGCGTTCACCACGAACGTCGGCGGGGTGGCGGAGCTGCTGCGGGCGCTTGCGGCCGGGGGGGCCAGGCCTCATCTGGTGCATGTGTCGACGGCGTATGTGGCGGGGTTGCGTTCGGGGCACATCGCCGAGGGGCCGCTGGCCCATGACGTGGACTGGCGGGCCGAGTGGGATGCGGCGTCGCGGGTGCGCCAGCAGACCGAGGACGCCTCGCGGGCGCCGGAGTGTTCGGCGCGGTTTCGGGCGCAGGCGTCGCGGCGGTTCGCCGCCGCCGGGGCGCAGACGGTGTCGGCGGAGGCGGAGCGGCTGCGCCGGGCGTGGGTGGCGCGGCGGATGGTGACGGCCGGGGGCGAGCGGGCGCAGGTGCTGGGGTGGACGGATGCGTACACGTTCACCAAGGCGTTGGGTGAGCGGTATCTGGAGGATCATCACGGGGACCTGCCGTTGACGGTCGTCCGTCCCTCGATCGTCGAGAGCGCGCTGCGCCGGCCGTTCCCGGGGTGGATCGAGGGGTTCAAGATGGCCGAGCCGCTGATCCTGGCCTATGGCCGCGGTGAGCTGCCGGACTTCCCCGCCTCCCCGGACGCGGTGGTGGACATCATCCCGGTGGATCTGGTTGTCAACGCGATCCTGGCGGCGGCGGCGGTGGTGCCGCCGGCGGGCACCCCGGCCTATTACACGGTGTGTTCGGGTTTTCGTAATCCGTTGCTGTTCCGGGATCTGTACGCCTATGTGCGGGACTATTTCCGGGCCGATCCGTTGCCGCGGCGCGGCCGGGGGACGTTCGCGGTGCCGGAGTGGCCGTTCGCGGGGGCGGCGGCGGTGGAGGCGAAGCTGCGTCGCTCGGAGCGGCTGGTGGGGTTGGCGGGCCGGGCGCTGGAGCATGCCCCGCCGTCGGAACGGGTGCGCCGGCTCGCCGGGGAGTTGGAGCGGGCGGAGAGCCGGGTGGGGTTTCTGCGCCGCTACTCGGATGTGTACCGGGCGTACACGAAGGCGGAGCTGGTCTATGTCGACGACGCCACGGGTGCGTTGCACGCGGCGATGGACCCGGCCGATCAGGCGGAGTTCGGGTTTGATCCGGCGTGTTTCGACTGGCGGCACTATCTGCAGGACGTGCACTGCCCGGCGGTGACGGCGGTGCTGCGCCGGCCGCGTGATCCCGCGCCGCCGCGACGGCTGTCGGGGCATCTGGCCGCCGGTGACGGGGTGCTGGCGGTGTTCGACCTGGACGGGGCGGTGGCGTCGGCGACGGTGATCGAGTCGTATCTGTGGATGCGGTTGGCGGACGCCTCGGCGCCGCGGCGGGTGCGGGAGCTTGCGTCGCTGGCGGTGGCGTTGCCGCGGTATGTGCGTGCGGAGCGTCGTGACCGGGGGCATCTGATGCGGTCGGTGTACGCGCGCTACGCGGGGGTGGATCCGGCGGAGTTGGAGCGGCTGGTGGTGGAGGTCGCCGGGGACATTCTGCTGCGGCGGGTGAAACCGGCGGGGATCCGTCGGGTGCGTGAGCATCGGGCGGCGGGGCATCGCACGGTGCTGTTGACCGGGGCGGTGGAGGTGTTGACGCGGCCGTTCGCGCCGTTGTTCGACGATGTGATCGCCGCGCGGCTGGAGGTGGGTGCAGATGGTCTGCTGACCGGCCGGTTGGAATCCTCGCCGCTGGTCGGGGATGCGCGGGCGGCGTTTATCGATCATCATGCGCGGGTGTTGGGGGCGGATCTGGGGGTGTCGTGGGCGTATGCGGACAGCCAGTCGGATCTGCCGTTGCTGCGGGCGGTCGGTAACCCGGTGGCGGTGAACCCGGATCTCGCGTTGCATCCGGTGGCGCGGGGGGCGGGGTGGCCGATCGAGGAG
>NZ_CDWRCK010000349.1:0-3406 GCF_977927595.1 Frankia sp. CcWB3 | reverse complement strand
GGCGGGAACGGAGCCAGGGGCGGGGGCGGTCACGATCTGACGACCGCCCTCGACGCGACGACCGCCCTCGACGTGGTGCGCCGTGCCCGGGCCCGCGGCAGCGTGGTCGTGGCCACCGGCGGATGCTTCGACCTGCTGCACGCCGGCCACGTCTCCGTCCTCGCCGCCGCCCGCCGGCTCGGCGACTGTCTCGTCGTCTGCCTGAACAGCGATGCCTCGGTCCGGCGGCTCAAGGGCCCGGACCGGCCGCTGGTGAGCCAGGCCGACCGGGCCGCCGTGCTGCTGGGTCTGGGCAGCGTGGACGCCGTGGCGGTGTTCGACGACGACACCCCCGCCCGGCTGCTCGGGGAGCTACGCCCGGACGTGTTCGCGAAGGGCGGTGACTACGCGGTCGCCGACCTGCCGGAGGCCGCCGTCGTCGCGTCCTGGCAGGGGCAGGCAGTCGTCCTGCCCTATCTCGAAGGCCGTTCCACCACAAAGATGATCAGAGAGGCGGTACGCCGTGGCGGCACCTGACACCACCTTCGGCACGTCCACCATCGACACGCCGGCCATCGACACGCCGGCCGCCGGCTCGGCGGTTGCCGGCTCGGCGGTCGCATCGACGGCACACGAGGCAGCGGCGAGCGGGGCGTCGCCGGGCGGTCCCGGAACCGTGCTCGTCTCCGGCGGGGCCTCGGGACTGGGGGCCGCGGTGGTCGCGGCCGTCCGCTGGTCCTCGACCGGCGGCCGGCGCCGTCGGCACCGCACGAGATCGTCGACCTCGCCGACGGCCGGGCGGCGGAGGCGGCCACCCGGCGGCTCGTCGAACGGGAGGGCGGCCGACTCGACGGTGTGTTCACCGCGGCGGGCACCGACCACCCGGCGCCATTCGGATCATTGAACGGCGCCGACTGGGACCGGATCGTCGGGGTGAACCTGCTGGGTACCGCGGCGGTGGTCCGCGGCGCGCTGCCGTATCTGGAGACCTCCGGGGGGCGCATCGTGACGTGCGCCTCCACCCTCGGGCTTCGGGTCGCGGGCGACGCATCGGCCTACTGTGCGTCGAAGTTCGGCGTCATCGGGTTCACCCGGGCGCTGGCGGAGGAGTTCAAGGGTCGCCTCGGCGTCACGCTCCTCGTGCCGGGCGGGATGACGACGGCCTTCTTCGACGACCGTGACGAACAGTACAAACCGGGACCCGACGCCAAGCTCAACCGGCCGCAGGACGTGGCCCGCGCCGTGCTGTTCGCCCTGGCCCAACCGGCCGGGTGCGAGATCAGGGAGCTGGTCGTGACGTCGTCCTGGGAAACCTCCTACCCTTGATCGCCAGCTCGATCACCGGCTCGCCCGGGGGCACCGGGACGTCGCGCGGTCGCGCGGGACCCGGAAACAACGGCCCCGCGCGACCCGGGAACAACGTCGTCGTCCTGCGCGCGCTCGGGCTCGGTGACCTGCTCACCGGCCTGCCCGCGTTGCGGGGGTTGCGCCGGCACCTGCCGGCGGCGCGCATCGTCCTGGCGGCGCCGCGCTGGCTCGAACCGCTGGCACTGCTGTCCGGCGCGGTCAACGGCGTACTCGACACGGCGCCGCTGGGACCGGTGCGGCTCGACCGACCCGACCGACCCGACCTGCTCGAGCGACCCGACCTGCTCGACCGGCCCGGCCTGGCCGTCAACCTGCACGGCCGCGGACCGGAGTCCACCGCGACCCTGCGCGCCGCGGACCCCCGCCGACTGTGGGCCTTCGACCTGCCCGCAGGCCTCCGCTGGGACGAGCCCGGTCCCGATGAAGCGCCCGCGGGCGCCGAGGAGCAGGCCGAGGAGCACGAGGTGGTCCGCTGGTGCCGGATGCTCGCCGCCTACGGGGTGCCCTGCGACCCGAGGGACCTGGCTCTGGACCGACCCGCCCCATCCCACCGGCCAAGCCAACTAAGCCGGCTCGACCGGCTCGACCGGCTCGACCGACCCGACCGACCCGACCTGCCCGCCCGACCCGACCAGACCCCCGGACCCGACCAGTCCGACCAGGCTGCCCCGCTCATCGGCGTCACGCTGGTCCATCCGGGCGGGGCCGCCCCTGCCCGCCGCTGGCCGGTCGACCGGTGGGTGAGCGTGGCCCGGGGCCTGGCCGGGCGTGGTCACCGGGTGGTCGTGACCGGCAGCCGCCCGGAGGCCGCCCTCGCCACCGAGGTGGCCCGTCGCGCGGGGCTCCCCGCCGCTGCCGTCCTCGCCGGCGACACCGACCTGCTCGGGCTGTGTGCCCTCGTCGCCGACGCCCGGCTCGTCGTGGCCACCGACAGCGGGGTGGGACACCTGGCCACGGCCTACGGCATCCCGTCGGTGCTGCTGTTCGGGCCGGTCTCACCGGCCGCGTGGGGCCCCGCCGGACCGCCCGCGCCATCGTGCCCTGTGGGCGGGCCGTCGCGGCGATCCATTCTCCGCAGCCCCCGATCCGGGCCTGCTCACCCTCACCCCGGCCGATGTGCTCGACGCCGTCGACGCCGTCGACTCAGTACGGAGGTTCTGCGGGTCCGGGGGTCTCGGCGCGGGGTTTGGACCGCGGCCGAGGGGTCATCCTCGCTGCATGACTACCGCCATCGAAGGGGACGTAATGAAGTAACAAATACGTGATCGAGAGCATCATCGCAGGTCACAGGCCTGTGGAGGGTTCGAAACGCGCAAGTTATTTCATTTCGACTCCGAAGCGCAGAAGTATCTCAAGGGAATCGACTATCCGGCCGATCGCGCGACAATCGTGAAAAAGGCGAAGGAGAACGGGGCGGACGAGTCCATCATCCAGGCCCTCGAACACATACCGGACCGTCAGTACAACGGGCCGAACGCCGTCTCGAAGGAACTCGGCGGCCAGTCCTGACGTCCGCCCCGGCACATCAGATGGCACATCGGGTCCCCATCCCCGGATCCTGTGGCCAGGACCCTACGGCCAGGCGGCCGCGATCGACACGACCCGTCGGCATGGCATGGCACGACCTGCCGGGCCGGCCGCCGGGCCATTCGCTCAACCCGCACCCATGATCGCCTCCGCGATGAGGAACGCGGCGACAAGCGGGACGACGACGCCGACAGCGATCAGAGTGATGGCCATCGGGGTCCGATTGGGCGGGCCCGGTCCGGCGTTGGGCTGATCGCCGCTGACCGCCCCAGCCATGGAGTCCTCGCCGGGCGGCGTCTCCCCTGGGGACACCCCGCCACCGGATTCAAGACCGGTGGCGACCGCGGGGTCGGGATCGATGGACGAGCGGGCGGATCCCGGCGGCGCCGGGCCCGGACCGCCCGCCGGACCACCCGACCGGAGATGGCCGGAACGGGGTCGGGCGGCATGGGCCGGTCCGGGCTGCGGGTGGCGGGAACGGGGATCGGTGGGCGCCATGACAACGGCATGCCCCACCCGCGCCCTCCTACCC
>NZ_CDWRCK010000348.1:0-3420 GCF_977927595.1 Frankia sp. CcWB3 | reverse complement strand
CTGCGCCACATTGCGTACGACGATGCCGCCGCTGGACGGACGACGTGAGGGGGCGGCCACACCAGTCTGATTCCCATGATGACAACCACTGGCGAGCGCAGTTCGCCATCACCCGGCACCACCCGGCCCGACACCACCCGACCGGCACCTGAGACAGACCGGCCGGCCGCCGTCGACGTCCAGGGTCTGACCAAGCGGTACGGGCGCCGGACCGTCGTCACCGGTCTCGACCTCACGATTCCCGAGGGGGTCGTCGCCGGATTCGTCGGGCCCAACGGGGCCGGCAAGACGACGACCCTGCGCATGCTGCTCGGCCTGGTCCGCCCCAGCGGGGGCTCCGGGACCGTCCTCGGTCATCCCCTGGTGACACCGGCCCGCTACCTGCCACGGGTGGGCGCCCTGATCGAGAGCCCCGCGCTGTACCCGGCGCTGTCCGGTGCCCGCAACCTCGCCTCCCTCGCCGTGCTGGGCGGGCAGGACCCGACGCGGGTGGACGGGATCCTCGACGAGGTCGGACTCACCGGCCGCGGCGCGGACAAGGTACGGACGTACTCCCTCGGCATGAAGCAGCGCCTCGCCATCGGCGCCGCCCTGCTCAGCGATCCGGACCTGCTCATCCTCGACGAGCCGACGAACGGACTGGACCCGATCGGGATCCGGCAGATGCGTGAGCTCATCCGATCCATCGCCGCCGGGCCGGCCATCGCCGGGAGCCGGCGCACGGCGCGCACCGTCCTGATCTCGTCGCATCTACTCGCCGAGGTCGAGCAGATCTGCGACTGGCTGATCGTCGTGGAGGGCGGGCGGCTGGCCTACCAGGGGCCGACCGACCGGCTGATGGCAACCTCCACCTACGACATCGTCCTACGCCCCGAGCACGACGATGACGTCCCGCTGCTCGCCGGTCTCCTCGCCGGCCTGGCGGTACCGGCGACGCGGCGGCCCCGGGATGTCGTCGTCAGTCTCGACGCGAACCCAGACGACGGACCCGACGGCCCCGACGGCCCCACCCGCCTGCTGGCCAGGATCAACCGGGCCGCGGCGGCCCGGGGCATCACCCTCGTCGAGATGTCTCCGCGCCGGCTCAGCTTGGAGGACCGCTACCAGGGTCTGGTCACCCAGGCCCGAACCCGGGCGGCGACATCACCGACACCAGCACCGACACCAGCACCGGCCGGCGTGCCGGCTCCCAGCGGCCCCCCACGGGCGGGACGACGACCAGATCCACGAGTCCGATCCGCGGGCTGTCCGCCGCTGCGGCGGCCCGTCATGACGAGGGGACACTGCGATGAGTCTCCTGGTAGCGGCCCGGCGGTCCTTCCACGCCGAGCCGATCAAGCTGTGGCGGCCGAGTACGGCGGTGGCCATGGGCATCCTCGCCCTGCTGAGCGTGCTGTCGACCGTGCTGCTCCTCGCACTGGCCGATCCGGGCGGCTCCCCGCCGGGCGGCAGCGGTGGGCCACCGAGCTTCGACGTCACGTTCACGCAGGTGTCCGCGGCGTCCGGGGTGGCACTCGGTTTCACCGGCGGGAGCACCTTCACCGGCCTGCTGGTCTTCCTCGTCTTCGCGATCAGCATCACCCTCGAGTACAGCCAGGGGACGCTGCGAACCCTGTTCCTACGGGAGCCCCGGCGGCTGGGTTGGCTCGCCGGACGCATGGCGGTCATGCTCGTCCTGGTGGCGGTGGCGCTCGTCGCCGCGCTGGTGGTCAGCATCGTCGTCGGGCTGGCCGTCGCCGGGATTCGGGACATTGACACGTCAGCGTGGTGGAGCGCCGACGCGCTCGGGGAGGCAGCGTCGAGCTACCTGAACGCGCTGGTGGCCGCCGTTTTCTTCGGACTCGCCGGGACCGTGCTCGGGCTGGTCCTGCGGTCGACGGCGCTCACCCTCGCCGTCGGGATCGCGTGGACGTTTCCGATCGAGCACATTGTCCAGGAGTCCTGGAGCGGAGCGGGCCGGGTCTTCCCTGGACTGGTCTTCGACGCGATCGGCCAGGGAGGTACCGCCGATGCCGGCTACGGGTCGGCGCTGCTGATCGGAGGTCTGTATGCCGCCGGTGCGGCGGTGATCGGGGCGGTGAGCCTGGCCCGCCGGGACGTCACGGCCTGACAGCACGAATCTGCCAAAGGCAGACGAATGGCGGACAGATGGCGGACGGATCGCCTATCATCACCGCTGATGGCGCCCGGCCGACGACGGGGAATGGCGGTTCGCATGGTGCCTTCCGATCGGAACCGCGGCGACGTCGTCAAGCGGATCGGACGTTGACCCCGCTCAACCGGCTGGTTCGCGAACTCGGCGGCGCCGACGCCTACACCGTGCTCGGGGTGGCGCGCACCGCTGACCGGGCGGAGATCCGCCGGGCGTACCGGGCCCGTGTCCGGGCCCATCATCCGGACAATCCCGCCAGCCGGGACGCACAGTCCATGCGCACGATGCAGCTCCTCACCGTGTCCCACGAAATCCTCGACAAGTGGCGGGACGAGTACGACGCCCGCCTCACCGGGCCGCCCTCGTCCCCGGCACCGGGCGCGGGCGGCCCGGGGTCGACGAACCACACCGGTCGGACGAACACCGGCACCCGCACGAACGCCGGTTGCCGGACGGGCACCGGTGCCCGCTGGGCTCCCTGGACCGCGGCCGACACCGGCGGTCACTACTACTCGAGCGGCCATCACTACTCGACCGGCTACCCGCGGAGTCGACACAACGACACCGGCCCCCACCCCCATCCGGGCTGGCCCGGAACACAGGCCCACCGACCCGCCGAACCCCACCAGGCGGTCCGGCGGCACACGCGGACACCGCGGCATGCACAGGCACCGCGACACGCACAGGCACCGCGGTCCACGCAGACACCACGGCACGCGCGGACGCGGCAGAGGTCGGGGGCGCGGCGGGGGCCAGGTTCCGAGGCGACGCCGAAGGTCGGCAACTACCTGGCTCTCGCGATCCTGACGACATTCCTGTGCGCGCCGCTCGGCGTGATGGGGATCATCAACTCCTCGCGCGCGTCACATCGGCTCCTTGCCCACGACGTCGCCGGGGCGCGCCGGGCATCGCGTCGCAGCCTGGCCTGGTGCCTGGCCGGACTCGTGTTCGGCCTCCTCTTCCTCGCGTCTCTCTCGGTAATGGCGGGGCTCGGCGACGGGAGCTCCATCGGCTGACGAGCCGACGACCGAGCCGAGCGGACGGCCGCTACCGAGTTGCGGGCTAGTCGGATGGCGGGACGATCCGATCTCGATGATCGATGAGCCTCGCGCCGGGTCACTACCACGGTGAGCGGGCGGTCAGCTGTTGTTCGCCGCCACCCCGACGATGATCACAATGGCCACCAGATAGATCAGGAGGATGGCCGCGAAGGCGATGACCGAGATGATGCACCACTTCTTCGCCTTGGCGGACGCCTCTAGGGCCTG
>NZ_CDWRCK010000347.1:0-3427 GCF_977927595.1 Frankia sp. CcWB3 | reverse complement strand
GTGCCCGCGCCGGGGAGCGGGGAGGCGGCCGCGCCCGGATCCACCAGGGGGCCGTCCGCCGTCACGTTCAGGGTGCCGCCCGCCGCGCCGGACTCCGGAGCGGTCGGTGAGTCCCAGGTGGCCCCGGCGGCGTCCGGGTTCGCATGCTTGGTGACGAAATCCTTGATCACGTCCGCGGAGACCGTCGAGCATCGCTGGGTGCGGTCCCAGGCGGTCAGGACGAAGTGCTTGTTGTCGACGAAGGTGCTCCGGGTCCAGGGCATACCGATGAACCGCGGCCCGGCATTCGCCGCGAGCTTGCGCAGCTTGTCGACCTGATCCCCCGGCAGGCTCTTGTCGTACCAGCCGATCACGAAGCCGTGTTCGAGGTTGTGTACGGCACGTTCCGCCGAGATGCCCGAGTTCGGGTTGTAGAAGGGAATGCCGTCGGGCAGGGGGTCGGGGTTGTGGTTACCCGAGGACGGCGGTGACGCCTCGTATGTGACCGCTGTGCTGACGTGCGTCGAGCCGCGGAACGGGTCGTTCGCCGTGCCGGTGCACCCGGCCGCGGTGGCGGCCGCCGAGGCCGGCGCGACGTAGCCGACCTTGCGGGCCTCGTTCTTCGATCTACTGTCCGCGACGCTGTAGATGATGATGCCGACGAGGAGCGCGACGGCGACGAGCCCCGACGTCCCGTAGATGAGCAGCGCGCGGCGGCGTTCCCTGGGCTTCTGTTCACGGCGCAACTGCTCGAGCCGGGTGTTGCGTTCGACGCTCTTCTTACCCACGACAGCTGATCCTACGAAGTGTTGAACCACGTCGTCCGGGCAGGATGGATCCGACCCGCCGAACACCACCGGACACGCCCTGTCTCGCCACGCTGCACCGTGACCGTGGCGTCACGGATCATCCCGGGACCGGGCCACCCGGGACGGGCCGGCCACGAGGTCAGCGGTGGAGGACGAACGCCGCGGTATCGCGGTCCGGTCGGGCGGGTACGGGCGCGGCGGCGTGCCCGACCCCGACCGTGCCCATCGGCGCCCAACCGGCCGGCAGGTCGAGCACCCGGGTGACCACCTCCGGGCAGAACAGCGTCGACGATACCCAGCACGACCCCAGACCCTCCGTGGCCAGGGCGACGAGCAGGTTCTGCACCCCGGCCCCGACGGAGACGGTGAACATCCGCTCCTCGGCGGCGGCGCGGCGGGCGTCCGGATAGGGATGCGCGCCGTCGAGGACCATGATCGGAACGATCAGCAGTGGGGCACGCCGCAGCACCTCGCCGCGCCGGAGCCGACGCTCGACGGCCGCCTCGCCGAACCCGTCGCGTCGTAGATCGTCCGCCCAGGTCTCGGCCATCGCGTCGAGCAGCGCCGCGCGTCGCTCGGTCACGATCACGAAACGCCATGGTGTGGTGTGGTGCGGGGCCGGGGCGGTGAATGCCGCCGCGATCGCCCGGTCAACCGCGGCCGGGTCGACCGGGGTGTCGGAGAAGTCCCGCACGGTGCGCCGCTCGCGCAGCGCCGCCCGGCGCGCCTCGAGGGTGCCGAGGCGGAACATGTCCTCACCCGCGGGACGCAGCAGTGCCCGCCCGCCGGTGCCGTCGTCGGGCAGCCGGCCGTAGCCGCGGACGACCGCCACCGGCGTGGCGCCCAGCTTGCCCTTGACGAGGTCGGCGGCCGCGGCGAGCTCGTCGGCCTCGGCCACCTCGGTCATCCCCAGCTCGTTGCCGTAGCCGTCGAGGTCGCCGACGTGGCTGCGCAGCGCCGCCATGCCGGCCACCCCGATGGCGATGTCGGTCAGGCCGCGTCGCCACGGCCGTCCGGCGGTATCGGTGACGACGACGGCGACATCCACGCCGAGCACGGTGGCCAGGCCCGACCGCAGCCGCCTGGCGCTGGCGTCCGGATCCACCGGGAGCAGGGCGAGGGAGTCCTTGGCGATGTTCGACGCGTCGACCCCCGCGCTGGCGAGGACGAAACCGTGGTGCGTCTCGACGATCCGGGTCGGGCCGCGCCGGGCGACCTCGCGCACCGATTCACTGTCGATCATGGCCTGCCTGGCTTCCTCGCGGTCGCCGGACACCGTGACGAGCCGTCCCTCGGCCTTCGAAACAATCTTTGAGGTGACCACGACGACATCGCCGTCGGCGAGTGCCGGGCCGTGCGTCCGGGCGGCCGAGGCCACCAGGACGGCGAGATCGTCGCCGGGACGGACCTCGCCGATGCCGGTGAGCGGGAACACGCGCAGCGCCCGTTCCGCGCTGCGCTCAGACACCGGCGAGCTCCAGAGCCGCCCGGACGATCGCCACCGTGGCCTTCAGATCGGTCATCAGCAGGGGTGCCGCGGCCACGGTCGCGCCGGGAACGGTCGCGCCGGCGTCGGCGGTGTCGACGAGCCAGCCGTCGAGCAGTCCGTCCGCCGTCCCGGCTCCCGGGCGCGGGGCCGTCCCGTGCCCCGTCGCGGCGGTGCGCCCCCGGCCTCCGTAATGCACGCCCACCGCCTGGGCGGAGGTCTCGACGCCGATGGCAGCCAGGCAGGCGTCCGCCATCCCGCGCACGGCCGCGCCGCCGATGATCGGCGACACCCCGACCACCGGCGCCGCGGTCTCGTGCACGGCCGAGCGGATCCCGGGAACGGCGAGGATGGTGCCGATCGAGACGACCGGATTCGATGGGGGGAGCAGTACGACGTCCGCGTCGGCGATGGCGGCCAGGACGCCGGGCGCGGGCTTGGCCTTTTCCGCGTTCACCGGGATGATCGCCTGTGCCGGCACGGCGGCACGCAGCCGCAGCCACCACTCCTGGAAGTGCACCGCGCGCTGGCCGTCGGCGTCCGAGATCACCACGTGGGTCTCGACCCGCTCGTCCGACATCGGCAGCAGCCGTACCCCCGGCTTCCACCGCTCACACAGTGCCCGGACCACGTCCGAGAGGGAGTAGCCGGCGTCGAGCATCCGGGTACGCACCAGGTGGGTGGCGAGGTCGCGGTCGCCGAGCCCGAACCAGGCCGGCCCGACGCCGTAGGCGGCGAGTTCCTCGGCCACGACGAACGACTCGCCCTCGCGCCCCCAGCCCCGTTCGGCCGAGATCCCGCCGCCCAGGGTGTACATGACGGTGTCGAGATCGGGGCAGATGCGCAGTCCGTGCAACGTGATGTCGTCGCCGGTGTTGCCGATTACCGTCACGTCGGCCTCCGGCAGCGCCGCGAGCACGCCGCGCAGGAACCGGGCGCCACCGATCCCGCCAGCCAGGGCTGTAACTCTCACACCGACCGATCCTGGCACCGCGCCCCGGCGGATGGGGCACCGGTGGACGGTGGTGGATTTCCCGGCCGGGGTGATAGTGACCACTGCCCGGCCGCGGACGGATTTCTCCGGACCGGGGCGGGCGCGCCGGTCCGTGCTCCTGACCGAGCCTTGCTCGGGGTTCCTAACCGAGCCTTGGCC
>NZ_CDWRCK010000346.1:0-3443 GCF_977927595.1 Frankia sp. CcWB3 | reverse complement strand
GATTATCCGGCCCGGCTCATCGCGCCGAACCGGCCCGGGGTCCTCCAGACGGAATGGGTACATCGGGTGGTGATGGTATGAACGCCGTCGTACTGCGCGGTGTCGCGGTGGCGGCCGGGCTGGCCGCAATCGGTTACGGGGTCGACGGCGTGCTCACCCACCAGCAGGCCACCCGGCCGCCGAACACCGTGGTCTGGCTGATCGGCGGGGTCCTGGTCCATGACGCGTTGCTCGTGCCCGCGACGATGCTCGTCGGCTTCCTGCTCACCCGGTTGGTCCCACCGCCCTACCGGTCCGTCGCACAGGGCGCACTGCTGGTGAGTGCGGCGGTCGCCCTGTCGTCGCTCCCGCTGTGGCGTGGCTACGGTGGGGACCCTGGGAACCCGACGGTGAACCCGCTGCCGTACGGACGCAACCTCGCGCTCGTTCTCGGAGTGGTCTGGGCCGGCGCGGCGGCCCTCATGGTGAGTCGGGCGGTCCGCGCCCGGCGGGGAATCATCCGGTCGGGAGACGCCGGCGCAGCGCGGCGAAGTGCCGGCCGGCGCTGCACCAGGTCCGGGTGATTAGCAGTCCGGCGTCCGGCGCGAGGCCGGTCAGGTCGTCCCCGTCCACCAGGCACCAGGAGAAGGGCCGCGACACCCGGCCGGTCGCGGCCTCCAGCCGGACCCGCATCGGGCCGGTCTGGGCGCCCGGCGGTTCGAGTTCGACGAGCACCCGGCCGGAGGGGGCGAGGAGTTCCCCGGCCCGGCGCAACAACCGGATCGGGTCGCCGCCGATGCCGATGTTCCCGTCGGCGAGCAGCAGCGCGGCCCATCGTCCCTCGGCAGGTACCCGGCCGAACACGTCCCGCCGTAGCGCCGGCGCACCGGCCCGCCGGGTCAGGTGCACCGCGAACGGCGCGACGTCGATGCCGAGGGCCGGCACCCCGCGGGCCGCGAGCGCAGCCGCGAGCCGGCCGGGCCCGCAGCCGACGTCGAGGGTCGGGCCGCCGCAGTAACGCAACAACGACAGATCCCCCGGGGACAGCGCCCCGGTGGAGCAGGTGCGCGGGGTCGACGCCGCCGGGGGCAGAGTGCCACGCCAGCGGTTCACCGGCAGCGGGTCGCGTCGCCCGTCGGGACGGCGCATCCACAGCTGTCCACCGGCGGAACGCAGTCCCGCCTCGTAGACGGTCGTCGGTCCCCACCGGCCGTCGGGGACGCCGGTCAACACGCGGTGGCCCGGCCGGCGGTGATGCGATCCCCTTGCGTGGCGCGCAGCGCCGCGGCGAAGCGCCCACCGGGCACGAGCCGGGCGACCGCGTCGGCGTCGGCCATGGTGTCGACGTCACGCACCGTCGGCAGGGTTGTGACCGTCAGGCCGGCTTCGGACAGGCGGGCCCGTTGCCGTGCGCCGGTGTCCGGGCGTGAGGTCGGCACGCCACGGAGAAGATCGCCGTCGGGGGTGGTCAGGCCGAGTGCCCACCATCCCCCGTCCGCGGCGGGACCGAACACCGCGTCGGTCGCGTGCAGCGCGTGGCAGGCGGAGGCGAGCAGGGCGGCGGTCACCTGGGGGGTGTCCATCCCGATGAGCAAGATCGGCTCGCTGCCGGCGTCGAAGGCTGCGGCGAGCCTGACGTCGAACGGCCCCGACACCTGCGGCATCACTTCGATCGCGATTCGTCCGGCCGCGATTCGTCCGGCCGGGATTCGTCCGAACGAGGTCTCCAGCCACGGGCCGACCGCGCCGTCGAGGACGAGGACCGGGCACAGTGCGTCGAACCCGGGCAGGCGGGTCAGCTCCTCAACCGCGGCCAGCGTGTCCGCGAGCGCGGCCGCCGCGACGGCCGCCGCCTGGTCCGGGCGCAGGGGCGGCGTGAGGCGGGTCTTGACCCGCCCGGGTACCGGCTCCTTCGCCATCACGAGCAGCCTCACCGGAGGCTCGCCAACAGGGCGGACGTGTCCCGGGCCGTCCGGGCGGCGCCGAGCGGTGTCCCGGTCACCTTGGAGCGCCCGACCCGAGGGGTGTAGGCCACGTCGGTCTCGATGATCCGCCAACCGGCCTGGGCTGCCCGCAGCAGCAGTTCCAGCGGATAGCCGAACCGGCGGTCGGCCACGGGCAGTCGGAGCAGGTCCTCCCGGCGGGCCACCCGCATCGGGCCCAGATCATGGACGGGAACGCCGCGCCGGCGCAGCCGCCCGGCGACCACCGCGTTCCCGAATCGGGCGTGCGGCGGCCAGGCCCGCATCGAGGTCGGGCGACGGCGGCCAAGAACCAGATCGGCCCGGCCGGCCAGCAACTGCGCGACGAGACCGGGAAGCTCGGCGGGATCGAGGGAGGCGTCCGCGGCGAGCAGCCCGGCGTGCACGGCGGCGCCGTAGCCGCGCTCAGGCACGTCGACGACAACCGCCCCGCGTTCCAGCGCCACCTGGCGGGAACCGTCGCGCGATCCGTTGTCCGCGACGATCGGCCGGTAGCCGACGGGCATCCGATCCAACACCCAGGGTAGCGCCCCGGCCTCATCCAGGCAAGGCAGGACGACGTCGACGGAGGCCCCGATCCCACTACGTTGCGTGAACATGATCGGGACTGTAGTGCCGCCCGCGCGTGATCAACCCTTACGGAACAAGGAATGCCCGGGTCCCGTCCGGCGGCTCGGCACGGACACGACGACAAGCATGACGATCATTACGAGCATTACGAAGCGGAGACATCCGAGCCGATCATGGTCAAGACGGCCGTCGCCTTACCTATCGTGGCCGGGTGGCCCGTGTGCTCATCGTCGACGACGACGCCCTCGTCTCCGAGGTCGTCGACCGTTACCTGCGCAACGCCGGCTCCGACGTCGACCGCACCGCGGACGGGCCCACGGCCCTGCGGGTGGCCGAGACGACCCCACCGGACCTCGTCGTCCTCGACCTGATGCTGCCCGGTCTCGATGGCATCGAGGTGTTCCGCCGGCTCCGGGCGCACCGACCGGTACCAGTGATCATGATGACCGCACGTGCCGACGAGTCGGATCGCATCACCGGTCTGGAGATCGGCGCCGACGACTACGTGACCAAGCCGTTCTCGCCGCGGGAGCTGACCCTGCGCGTGCAGTCGGTGCTGCGGCGGGCGAACGAAGCGGCGCCGGGCGCGGAGGCCGGCGTCCTGCGGGCCGGCCCCCTCGTCGTCGACGCAGCCGCGCGGACCGCCACCCGGCACGGGGTGCCGCTCGGGCTGACGGTGCGCGAGTTCGATCTGCTGGCCTTCCTGCTGCGCCGGCCCGGCCGCGCCTTCACCCGGGGCGAGCTGCTCGAACAGGTGTGGGGATGGAGCTATGGCGACCCCTCGACGGTCACCGTGCACATCCGCCGACTGCGGGAGAAGATCGAGGATGATCCGACCGCTCCCCGGATGCTTGTCACAGTGTGGGGAGTCGGGTACCGCTACGATCCCGGCACCCCGCGCCCCGACAGCAC
>NZ_CDWRCK010000345.1:1901-3917 GCF_977927595.1 Frankia sp. CcWB3 | reverse complement strand
CATGCCCTAGTGACGCTCTCTTTTGCGCCTTCGACTGGACGGGCATGGGACCCTCCACTGAGCGACACATGGAGGGTCAGGGCATCAGCCGAGCCGAGCAGGATGAGTTCGCCGCGCGGTCGCACCGGTGCGCCGCCGCTGCCATGAGGAACGGTCTGTTCGATGACGAGATCGTCTTGATGACGAGATCGTCCCGGTCGAGGTGCCCAAGCGCCGTGGCAAGCCTGTGCTGGTGACGCAGGACGAGGGCGTGCGGGGTGACACCACGGCGGAGGCGCTGGCCAGGCTGCGCCCCGCGTTCGCCCCGAACGGCACGATCACCGCCGGCTCGGCTTCCCAGATCTCCGACGGTGCCGCGGCCGTCGTCGTCATGAGCCGGGTGAAGGCGAACGAGCTCAGTCTCCCCGTGCTCGCTGAGATCGGTCACCATGGCTTTGTCGCGGGCCCGGACGCCTCGCTGCTGTCCCAACCCGCGAACGCGATCGCGGCCGCGTTGCGCAAGGAGGGGCTGACCCCCGCGGACGTGAACCTCTACGAGATCAACGAGGCGTTCGCGGCGGTGGCCAAGGAGAAGCTCTCATACTGCGCGTTCCAGCGTGAGCTCGGCGTTGGTCTTCCCCTGCGCCGGGCTGGCCGGCCGGCCGATCCCTTGCCGGCCGCGGCGGCTCAGCCAGGCCGCACGCTCCCAGCACATCGTGCTGGCCCGTTCCACCCCGCTGCTCGACACAGGCCTACCGCACCCGAACCGGACGACGAGATCCTGCGAATAAAAGGACAGGTTCCCGCCCCTTCATCGCATCAGCGGCGGTCCGGCTGACCCGCTCGTCAGGTGAGAGTGTCAAGATCGCGCCTATCTGTACTCGCAAGCCGTGATCAGATCGCCAGGGCCGTATGATCCCCTGACTCGTCCCGTGCCCCCGGCCGCCCTGGAGGATGCCGCGGACGGTACCGGCTCTGGCCCTGCCGGTGCCGGCTCGCGGACGACCGAGCAGCGCCGGTTCAGAACTCGTACTTCTGCTTGAGCTCGGCGAGTGTGTCGACGAAGCCATCCAGGTGTTCGTTGGATAGTCGGTTGTTCACCATCAGTCGGATCACGGCCTGGTTCTTGTTCACCGCCGGGTAGCCGAACATCGGTACCAGATACCCGCGATCGAGGAAGTCCTGCCGGACGCGTACGGCGGTGTGGTTCGAGCCCACCGAGATCGATGTGACGTAGGTCGGCGTGGCGTTGATGGTGCAGCCGATCCCGAGCAGTCGCTCCCGCAGCCGGTCGACTCGGTCGAGGTAGCGTTCCATCACCGACGGGTCTTGTCTCATCCGGCGCAGCACATGGACGATGGCGCCGGCGGTCGGCGGCTGAATGTTGTTGGTGAACACCGACGTGCCCGACAGAAAGCGGAACGCATCAAGAGCGTCGGCCGGTCCCGCAAGTCCACCGCCCAAGCCGATGGACTTGCCGAACGACACCATCAGGAAAGTCGCCCGGCGCAGCTCCTCGTATTCAGCGGCGAACCGGTGGCCGCCGTTGCCGTAGACCATGAAGCCGTTCGCGTCGTCGACGAAGCTGACCGCGCCGAACTCGTCGCACAGGTCGAGGATCTCGCCGACCGGAGCCATCGAGCCGTCGGAGTACACGGTCAAGAATCCGACAACGACCCGCCGGCCGCGGAGGTTCTCCAGCACCTGCCTGAGATCGGCAATGTCATTGTGGCGGAAGTCGATCATGTTACGTCCGAACTTGAATCGCTCAACGGCCTTCCACATGCTCCAGTGGCTGTCCCGGTCGAGCACGAACACCGTGTCGGCGTTGTCCACGCCGGGCTGGTTGTTGAACGAGAACCTGGCGCTCATCGCGTGCACGAATCCGACGTTGGCCAGCAGCCCGGTGGCGAAGGTGAGCGATTTCTGCCGGCCGGTGATCTCAGCGACCAGCGCCTCCAGTTCCAGGTGTGGCCGGGCGACGCCCTGAACCACTCGGGAGCCGCCGACGACCAGGCCATAGGAGTCGAAATGAAA
>NZ_CDWRCK010000345.1:0-1435 GCF_977927595.1 Frankia sp. CcWB3 | reverse complement strand
CGTCTCCATAGTTCATTGCCGTCTCGACGAAGACGTTGCGCACGTCCGGGTCGTGTTGCCATCCGAGGATGCCGATGCCGGCGAAGTTGACCACTTTTCTGCCGTTGATGCTTATGACCGCGTCGTTGAGGTCGTCAAGCTCAGGCGTCGCGATCAGTTCGCCGCTTCGCCTTGCGCTTTCGACCCATTCGGAGAAACCCCAGCGGGCCAGCGCCGGCTCCGCGGACAAGGTAGTCATGATCGTCCCTCATTTCGGTGAGTTGGGCCCAGG
The DNA here is from genome assembly GCF_977927595.1 of Frankia sp. CcWB3. NCBI lineage: Bacteria > Bacillati > Actinomycetota > Actinomycetes > Frankiales > Frankiaceae > Frankia > Frankia sp. CcWB3. The sequence continues at coordinate 1,164 of NZ_CDWRCK010000345.1, read as the reverse complement.
AGCGTTGGCGTCTTCTCGTTGCTCGGTGGTGGAAGGGCAAATGCGAGACCGCTGGACGGTGCCAATGGAGCAGGCCGAGACCAGGTCAGCCCACGACGGGGCCACCGAGTTCCGGGCCACCGAGTTCCGGTCGGTTCAGAGCAGGGTGCCGAGTCGGGAGTCGACTTCCTCGGCGCTGATGCCGAATTGGGCCAGGTCGTAGCGGTGCGAACGGAGGCGTTCATCTTCGGCCAGCACGGCCGACATGGCCGGGCGGACCTCGTTGGCCAGGTCCCATCCGAGGTGGCGGTAGATGTCGGCGACGACCGCCAGCGGGTCGGCGGTGAACTCGTCGAATTCGACGTCGTAAAACCTGGCCTGGTCGTGTTTGGCCCGCTCCGTGGCGAATCGCGCAAGAGTGCGAGTGGCGAGTTCGAGCAGGGCAGGGCCGATCACCTCGCCCTGGAAAACTGAGGACATGCCCGCGGCAAGCTTGCTCGCCATGCTGCACGCCGATCCCAGCACCGTACTGGCGGGCCTGCGGTGGGTCTGGATCACCATTGCGTCGGGGTAGGTCGCCAGCAGGGCGTCCAGGCAGGGCATGTGACTGGAGGATTTGAGCACCCAGCGCCGCTCGGGGTCATGCAGCCCGATCAGTTGGAGGTTGCGGCGATGCCGCCGGTACGCTTCGGTCGAGTCCCGGCCGGCCAGCCACGCGGAGTACGTCGGCACGTACCCGGTGAACTCGAAATACGGCGAGACCATCGACTGGCGGGTCAACAGCCAGCACTCCTCGACCTCGCCGGCTTTGCGATTGTGGATGCCCAGGTAGCCGGGATGTTGCTCGACAAACTTGTCGACGCCACCCTGGACCATCTGGAAGATCGGGTTGGTAGGCCAGGTCGAGCGTGCCGGCCGGGGCTGGGGAGCGTAGCCCAGCCACAGTTCGAGCCCTTGGTTGGTCGAGTCGGCGGTGAGCAGCCGGTGCAGGGTGGTGGTGCCGGTCCGTGGCATACCGACGATGAACACCGGCTTCTCGATCGGGACCTGGGCGTGCTCGGGATGTCTCTGCCACCCGGCCTCACTGAACAGGCGGGCCATCAGGATGCCGCACAACTCGTCCTGGACCATCTGGACGCCGTGCGGCGTCAGGCTCGCCTCCTCCTGATAGGAGGCCAGGAGCAC
>NZ_CDWRCK010000344.1:1238-3814 GCF_977927595.1 Frankia sp. CcWB3 | reverse complement strand
CAGGCCCTAGACCCAATCACCCGTCTCAAGCCAGTCGGCCCGGTACGCGCGGTTTACACCGTCATGAACTTGGAACTTGACTTCGGAACCGTCGTCAAGGACTACCACGACCCCTCGCGCGGCTGACGCGCAGCGCAATGCAGTCGGCCAGCCCGCCGTGTCCTGTCCCTGGCCATGCGACAGCCTCGCCGCCGCGGACATCCAGTTGACCCCGACCGAGGTCGCCATGATCGAGTTTATCGGCGCGGAGGGCGCCAGCGTCGAGGGCCCACCGCAGAGGGCGTCGAGTAACCGAAACAGCCCGATGCCCTGTGCCCTGATGATGTGGACGTCGCGGACGTGATCGCCCGTGCGATGGGTGGCCCTCGTCAGCGTGGTCCTCGCCGACCCGGAACGAACACAGGCCGTGCAAACCCTGACCGCGGACGTGCTGGCCGAATACCGCTTCCGAAGCCCACACCGCACTCAGTCCATGACCCGTTCCTTCCCGACGGAGGACGACCATGACGACCCAGATCATCGCAGTCCGGCGCACGGGCATTCCGCTCGCGGGCGACCAGTTTGTGGGCTGCCTCGCCGCACCCGGTCAAACGCCGCCGACCGACGTGCCGGACACGCCACGGCTCGTCGCGCGCGGCATCACCAAATCGTTCGGGCATGTGCGGGCGCTTGGCGGTGCCGATCTGCAGATCGCGTCCGGCGAAGTCATCGGCCTGGTCGGCGACAACGGCGCCGGGAAGAGCACTCTCGTCAAGGCCCTCACCGGGGCCCTTCGCCCTGACAACGGCACCGTCGACATCGACGGGCGGCCCGCGCACCTCATGTCACCGACCGTGGCACGCACCCACGGTATCGAGGTCGTCCATCAGGACCTTGCCCTGGCACCCGACCTCGACCCGGTCGCAAACCTTTTCCTCGGCAGGGAACGATTCGCGCCCGGCCGAAGGCTGCTCGGCACGCTCGACCAGCGCGGCATGCGGCAGGCAGCGACCGAAGTTTTCGACCGGGCTGATCTGCGCCTGCTCTCGCTGGATGTCGCGGTCCGCAACCTCTCCGGCGGGCAACGGCAACTCATCTCGGTCGTCCGGGCCCTGGCGTTCTCCCGCAGCATCATCTTCATGGACGAGCCGACCGCCGCGCTCGGCGTCCGCCAGACCGAGCAGGTCGCCAAGCTGGTCAAGCAGGCAGCCGCCAGCGGCGTCGCGGTCGTCCTCATCAGCCACAACATCCCCGAGCTATTGGAAGTGGTCGACCGGATCGTCGTGATGCGACTGGGTAGCAGCGTCGCATCGATCCCGATCGGTGAGGCAACCATGGAACGGCTCGTGGGCGCGATGACGGGACTCGGCTAATGGCAATCGACCACACGACGGCAACCGACCACACGACGGCAACTGACATGGACTCCTCGCGCACCGCGGGAACGGCTCATCCCTATCGCCTGCGGAGCATCGCCAGCAATCCCGAGGTGGGCGTGCTCGCCGGGCTCGTCGCGCTGATCGTGATGTTCTGCGTGTGGCAGCCCGGTGGCTTCGCCACCGTCGGCAACCTCAAGAACCTCGTCTCGGACAGCAGTATCCTGATCGTCCTGGCTATGGCGACGACGTTTGTCATCGTCAGTGGCCAGATCGACCTCTCCATCGGCGGCATCATCGCCTTCACCGAGGTCATCACGGCCACGACGTTCCAGGCGATGGGCGGAACAGCTGGCGGCGCGGACGCCATCCTGCTCGGGTTCGTCGTCGCACTGGTGTCCGGCCTGGGCTGGGGGCTGCTGAATGGGTTGCTGGTGACGAAGCTCAAGCTCGCAGCGTTCGTGGCAACTCTCGCAACGCTCGGAATCGCGCAGGGCGCCGCCTACGTGATCAGCCGGGGAACCGACCTTGCGACGGTGCCCGCCGCGCTTACAAAAAGCGTTGGTATCGGTCGTGTCTTCGGAATCCCCACGATCGTGATCATAGCCGCTGTCGTGGTCGTCGCGGCCACCCGTTGCCTCCGCAGGACGCGCTTCGGCCGCTACACCTTCGCAATCGGATCCGATCGAATCGCAGCGCAGCGCGCCGGAGTGCAGGTCGATCTGCACACCATGAGGGTGTACGCACTGGCCGGCCTCGGGTACGGATTCGTCGCGTTCCTCAACCTCGCCCGCTTCTCCACCACAACCATCGGCGGCCACAGCACGGATGCCCTAAACGCCATCACCGCGGTCGCGCTCGGCGGAGCCAGTCTTTATGGCGGAGTCGGAAGCACCATCGGCGCACTGATCGGTGTCTTCATCCCCGCCGTACTGCAGAACGGTTTCGTCGTCGCTGGGGTCGACCCCTTCTACGCGCAGATCAGCGTCGGCGTCGCCCTCATCCTCGCCCTCTGGGGCGACCAGGTGCGCCGTTCCTACTCCAAGACCACCTGACTCCGGGTCTCCCTTCACGGCATATCTCGAAGCCGAAGCCAGAGATCGCTCGACTCTCAGTTCCTCGGTAACGCCGTGATACTTCCCCACTCACGCACCAATCAGCACCCGAAGGAATCATAGGAGTCGAAATGAAATAACTTGCGCGTTTTGAACCCTCCACAGG
>NZ_CDWRCK010000344.1:0-886 GCF_977927595.1 Frankia sp. CcWB3 | reverse complement strand
CCTGTGACCTGCGATGATGCTCTCGATCACGTATTTGTTACTTCATTACGTCCCCATAATGCGTACTCGACCCACCTGCCTCCGAAAGGCACCCGCCTCTGCCGCAGCCTTGGCGGTCCTGGCCGCCTTGGCCGCCTGCTCAACCTCGTCCGGATCCGATTCATCGTCCGAAACCGCCTCCGGCGGAAGCGCCGTAGCGACCGTGACTCCTGCTGCAAATGCGCCCGAAGCAGGCAGCGCAGAAGGAAAGAAGTTCATCTATGTCGCCTACAATGCACCGCTTTACGGGGGCGTATATTGCGGAGCTAAGGCGGAAGCGGAGCGGCTTGGTGCTTCGATCACAAGGCAGTACGCTGCCGAATTCACGCCCGCATCCCAGATCCCGGTTCTAAACGCCGCTTTGGCGACCAGCCCGGATGGGCTGGTAATCAGCCCGACGGATCCGAACGCCATGTACGAACCCATCAAGTCGGTGGTCGACAAGGGAATCCCCGTTGCCACCGCAATCAATAACTTGACTAACACTGATCAATTGACGGCTCAAAGCCTTGTTAATAACGAGCAGAGTGGGGCCATAGCGGCCAAGTACCTGGCCGAGAAGGCAAACGGTAAGAAGGTCAAGGTCGGCCTCATGACGTTCACTGCCGGTGGTAGCGCTGCTGCTGACGGGGAGCGGCATGGCTTCGAATCTGAGATTAAGAAGTACGACAACATTACCTACGTTGGGGCGCAGTTCGATGCTGGCGGCGTAGCTGACACCACGAAGACCGCTGCCGCCATGCTGGCTCGTCATCCTGACCTCTTCGGCGTCTTCGGTACTGAGACTCAGGCGACAACCGGCATCGTGACGGCCGCCAAGGAGTCGAAATGAAATAACTTGCGCGTT
>NZ_CDWRCK010000343.1:0-3471 GCF_977927595.1 Frankia sp. CcWB3 | reverse complement strand
CCATCCTCCCCTTCCTCCCCATCCTGCCCGCCGGCGCCGGTCGGCCACGTCCACGTCCGGGTAACCCCGGCCGTACCCCCGCCCCGGCATGGGCGATTGCTGGTTCCGATCAAGGTAACGATGAGAGTGTGGGCGTGGCGGAAGGACGATCACCTGCAGGTTTCCGCCGCCCGCCAATGCCCGCCAGTGCCCGCCGTGCCAGCAGAGGATCGAGGATGACGGACATGGACCTGTCAGCCACCCTGAACAGCCTTGTCAGCAAGGGGGTGAGTGGTCGGGCCCCGACCCGGGACGAGGCCCTAGCCGTCCTGCGCAGTGACGACGACGATCTCATGGATGTCATCGCCGCCGCCTACCGGCTCCGGCGGAGGTACTTTGGCAGGCGTGTCAAGCTGAACTTCCTGGTGAACCTCAAGAGCGGGCTCTGTCCGGAGGACTGTTCCTACTGCTCGCAGCGGCTCGGTTCGAACACGGGAATCCTGAAGTACACCTGGCTCAAGCCCGAGGAGGCCGCCGCGACGGCCGGTGCCGGCATCTCGGGCGGTGCCCGCCGGGTGTGCCTGGTCGCGAGCGGCCGCGGGCCGACGGACCGGGACGTCGACCGCGTGGCGGACACGGTCGGCGCGATCAAGACCGCACATCCGGGCGTGGAAGTGTGCGCGTGCCTCGGCCTGCTGTCCGACGGGCAGGCCGCACGGCTGCGGGCGGCCGGTGCGGACGCCTACAACCACAACCTGAACACAGCCGGTGAGAAGTACGCAGACGTCTGCACGACGCACACCTACAACGACCGGGTTGACACGGTGCAGGAAGCCAGGCATGCCGGCCTCTCACCCTGCTCGGGCATCATCGCCGGCATGGGGGAGAGCGACGAGGACCTCGTCAACGTCGCCTTCGCGCTGCGCGAGCTGGCCCCGGACTCCATCCCGGTCAACTTCCTCATGCCATTCGAGGGCACGCCCCTGGGCGCGGAGTGGAACCTCAACCCCCGGCAGTGCCTGCGCATTCTCGCCATGGTCCGGTTCGTCAACCCCACGGCCGAGGTGCGGCTCTCGGGCGGCCGGGAGATTCATCTCGGCTCGATGCAGCCCCTCGCCCTCTCGGTGGTGAACTCCATCTTCCTCGGTGACTACCTGACCGGTGAGGGCCAGGAGGGCCACCAGGACCTGAAGATGATCGCCGAGGCGGGATTCACGGTGGAAGGTCTCGACGCCGACACCGATACCGAGGCCGAGGCGGCTGTGGCCGCGGGCGCGGGCCCGGAGCGGGTCGCGCTGCGTCAGCGCGGTGCCGGCACCGCCCTGCCGCCCAACGCCTGATCCCGGCATCCACCGCCCGGCCGGCGGATGATCAAGTGGACGTTCGCCTGGCTGGGCTGGCCGGGCCCGGTATGCCCAGAACGAGCATGAGTGCCTGGGCCTCGGCGACCAGATCTGGTTCGAAAGAGCGGTCCCGCGTGGGGCAAGGCGCGATGCCCCCTGCCCTGCGCGCGTAAAATATTTCAGTACAGGGTATTGCTCGGTGCGCTCGGTGCGCAGAGTCCGAGGGAGGTGAGGGTATGGCCGAGAACGTCCATGATGTTGCCGCCTTCATCCTCGCGCAACTCGGGATGATGGCCACCTGGCGTTTGCAGAAGCTGGTCTACTACTCGCAGGCATGGCATCTCGCCAACCATCGCGTGAATCTCTTCGACGAAGAGATTCACGCCTGGTCAAACGGTCCGGTGGTATGGGCGCTCTTCGAGAAGCACCGCGGCTGCTTCTGCGTCAGCTCATGGCCAGCGGGGGATCCCCGTCGACTCGGGCCCCAGGCGACTCGGACCATCGAGTGGGTGCTGCAAAAGTACGGGCCTTTCAGTGGCGACGAACTGTCGCGGATAACGCAGGTGGAGGCGCCATGGCGGCTGGCGCGTGCAGGGTTGCCGGAGGGGGAGTCGTCTAACGAGCCCATAGAGCCAACGATCATGGCGGACTACTACGCTCGGCTGAGGATGTCAGTCGACGAAGCCGTCTCGGCTGCGGTCGGCAACGCGCGTCTGGAGGGCCACGAGTTCTCGCCTGATACGCAGACTCGACTCCGGCAGGTAGCGTCAGGGACGTGCACAGCCGATGAGGCTGTCGCGGAAATTCTCGCCCGTCACAGGGGGCGCGGCCTCGACCAGTGAGCGACCCGTACTGCTGGCCGGGCACCGAGTGCCTGCGGAACCGGCTCGACATACATGATCCTGATGAGCTCGCCGACATCGAACAGCAGATCTCCGGCCTTCGCTACGCTGAGCTGGGAGCATCCCTCCTCCCGGGCGCTTACGATACCGAGCATCTTCGTCGTTTCCACCGGATGCTCTTCCAGGACATCTACCGATGGGCGGGCGAGATTCGTACTGTGAACCTCGCGAAGGATGGCCACCCGTTCTGCCGGGCGCTGTTCGTTGAGGGGCAGCTCTACGATCTTTTCTCGGGCCTGGCCGAAGACCGTCATCTCGTAGGGCTTAAGCGAGAATCCTTCGTTCTCAGGTTTGCGACACTCTACGGCGACCTGAACGCCATCCATCCGTTCCGGGAAGGAAACGGCAGAGCTCAACGGGCCTTCCTACGACAGCTCGCGGCGGGTGCGGGCTGGACCGTGCTCTGGGAGAAGCTCGGTAAAGAGGCCAACGATGGCGCTTGTCATCGCTACCGCATGAGCTTCGAACCGGGCGAGCTCGTCAATATGCTCGATCCGATCATGACGCCGAGGATGTAGGCACTTGCGAGCGCCAGTCGATGCGCCCGGCGACCGAGAAGAACCGCGAATGCGATGCACAGCAGCCGTACCTGGCCCATCCGGCAGGTTCGAGCGATGCACGGTCGGGCGGGACATCCCGCACGGAACCGGCGTCGCCTCCGCATGACCCATCCCGGGTAACCCCGGAGGACCGTGCCGGGCTCAGTGGGACCGACGCCGGGTGACCGATCTATGCGACCGGGAGACGGTGGATGAGGTGCTGGGCGGTGTCGACGACGAAGGCGGTGCCGTCGCTGTGGACGGTGACACCGAGCGGTCGCCGCAGACCTGTTCGGGCGTCCGCGAAGGTGCGGACGAGTCGATCGCGGGTGACGAGGCGGACCCGTCCCCGGTCGGGGTCGGTGACCAGCAGACCGCCCGAGGGGGTGGGCGCCAGCGAGTGGGGCCGACCGACGTCCGCGATCCGGGCCGGGGCTCCGTCGTCGGGGGACGCGCCGTAGAACATCCCGGCAGCCGTGGAGATGGTCCCGTCGGCATCGACCGCCCGCAGCAGGTGATTGTCGGTGTCGGCGAGGTAGACATTCCGTCCGGGCGGGGCCGTGACGTCGTGCGGGCGCCGGAGCTGGGCGAACTGGGCGGGTCCGTGATCTCCGGACAGGCCGGGGACACCCGCCCCCGCCAGCGGTGCCGCTCGCAGATCCGGGTCGATCAGGATCACCTGGTGGCCGCCGGTGTTCGCGACGTACA
>NZ_CDWRCK010000342.1:2710-3882 GCF_977927595.1 Frankia sp. CcWB3 | reverse complement strand
GGCGAGGGGTGTCCCTGCTGCGCGCGACGACGAGATATTCCTGGCCACATTCACGACAGAAGGCCAGCGGCAACAGTACCTTGTCCCGCGATCCGGGCACACTCACCTGGTATTGACTGGTAATATACCGGACCATCGTCGGTTCCAGGCTGACGTGGACCGTGTCCCCCTTGGAGAGGAACTGGTGCAGGCGAAAGGCGAACAACGGTCTGCCGTGCTCCGGATGACGCACCGCCGCGCCCTCGACGAGCATGGCCTGAATGGCGCCGGCACAGGTTTCCACCGGGAGATCCGTCCGCTCGGCGAGCTTCTCGGCGGCAGCGGCCAGGGTCGTCGAGTCCTCCCGCACCAGCCGGTCTCCGGGACCGAGAGCCAGACCGAAGGTGTCCTCGACCCAGATCGCCAGCGGATCGCCCGCGAGCCGCGCAAAGGGCTGGGGCCGGCCCCCGCTCGGCGGTGGCGCGCCGGTTGGGTCGAGCGGTACCTGCTCACCGACCCGCACCGGCGGCTCGGCATCGATGACCCGGGCCCGCAACTCCACGTCACTGACCGGTCGCCACGCCGTCGCGCGTTCGAGCGTCTCACCGATGACCCGGTCGGGCCGAACCTCCGCGCCGAACAACCGACCCGCCACGACGGCGACCTCGCGGCGCATCTCCTCGAAGGACGCCTTTCTCGACATGGTGGCCGAGGTACCGCCACACTGCATGTCCGGTGCTTCGCACGCGTCCCGTACCCGTCGGGTGAGCAGTGCGACGTCAGCACCCTGACGGCCGCGGTAGGTATGTAGTTCGTCGAGGACGAGGAAACGAAGGCCGGCGGCTGCCCCGATCAGAGCCTGGCGCTCGTGCGGCCGGGTGAGGATATACTCGAGCATCACGTAGTTCGTCAGCAGTATGTCAGGGCGCCGATCCAGGATCCGCTGCCGGGACTCGGCCGATTCCTGCCCGGTGTACCGGTCGAAGGTGACCGACCGGCCATCCACGGGTATTCCCCATTCGGGATACTTCTGCAACTCGTGGAGCTGGCTGTTCGCCAGCGCGTTCATGGGGTAGACCACGATCGCCGAGATGTGGTTCGGGCGGGGGTCACGGAGGACGGAATCCACGACCGGAACGATGTAGGAAAGGCTTTTACCGGATCCCGTGCCGGTGGTGAGCACATAGGAGTCG
>NZ_CDWRCK010000342.1:0-2331 GCF_977927595.1 Frankia sp. CcWB3 | reverse complement strand
ATAGCTGCCGCCGTCCCGGGCCGCCTCGATGGCTTCCCGTTGGTGCCGATACAGCGTCAGCGACCGCCTGCCGGGATCGTCGGCATCCCTCTTGACCCGGAAGAATCTGCCGCAGTCGGGGTGCAGCAGACCCGTGCCGACCAGTTCGTCGACCGTGCCGCCGGAGGCGAACGCAGGGTTGAGCGAGATCCACGGGTCAGGCCAGCGGACCTTCGCCGCCCGCTCCTGCTCGAGATAATCTCTGATCTTCTCGTCGCGAACCTCGACGAGGGAGTCGGTGAAGGCCGCATAGTCCTCGATCAGGCTCCGATGAGTCTCGAAGACCTCCACGTACTCCCTGCCCTCCTACCCGCCAGGTCCGAACAGTGTCCGGCCAGCACATCCAGGTCGGGCGCGGCGGGCCGGGTGCGTCTGTCGACGTACCCTACGGTGATCGGCGCCCACCGTCCGGCATGACGGACCGGCTTCTGCTTCTGGTGGATCCGCCGCCTGGCCTGGCCTGGCCTGGCCTGACCCGGCCCGGCCTGACCGCGGCACACCGTGGGCTGTTCCGGTGGGTGTCTGTCCAGAGGCCCCGGGCCCGATTCGTCCTTGTGGACACGCACGGCCACACCGGGAACCTTGCCTGTCCAGAGGCTTCGACGTCCCTTTTATCCCTCTGGAAAGGCAAGAGAGGGGGGCTGGCTACTCGGCTATTCGAAGCGGGGCGGCTGGCCGGTCGCCTCGAGGACGGACATCCACAGATCGCCGGCCGGGTCGACCTGGTTGCGCTGGCTGATCGCGAGCGGGATCGGGATGTGGATGAACCGCCGCCGCCAGCGGCCGACGACCATCTCCGTGCGGCCGGACATCGCGGCATGCACGGCCGCGTGGGCGAGCCGGATCGTGTAGACGCTGTCGTACGGGTTCGCCGGCACGCTGCGGATCACATAGCTGGGGTCGATGTACTTCAGGTTGAGCTCGATACCCTCGGCGTCGAAGTACTCCTTGATCCGGCGGGAGAGCTCCGGGCCGATGTCGTGCAGCTTGCGGTTCCCGGACGCGTCGGTGCTCTCCGGCTGGCCGACGACGAGCTCCTGGCCGGCACCCTCGGCGACGACGACGACGGCGTGGCCGCGCTCGGCCACCCGGCGACGCACGTAGTTCAGCAGGCCGCCGTCGCCCTCCAGCTTGAACGGCAGCTCCGGGATGAGCACCACGTCCGCGTTACTCTTCGCCAGCGTCGCGTAGCAGGCGATGAATCCCGAGTGGCGGCCCATGAGCCGGACCACGCCGAGCCCGCCGGGCGCGGACGTCGCCTCGGCGTGCGCGACCCGGATGGACTCCGCGGCCTTGCCGAAGGCCGTCTGGAAGCCGAAGCTCTGGTCGATGTAGGGGATGTCATTGTCGATCGTTTTCGGGATGCCGACCACGGCGATCTTCTCCCCGCGCGTCTCGGCCTCCCGGGCAATCTGCCCGGCCCCGCGCAGGGTGCCATCACCACCGATGACAAACAGGATGTTGATGTTCATCCGGGAGAGGCAGTCGACGATCTCGGCGGGATCCTGCTGACCGCGGGAACTGCCGAGGATCGTCCCGCCGTCGTCGTCGATGTTGGCGACGCTCTCCGGGGTGAGATCGACGACGTCGTGGCCGTAGCGGGCGATGAAGCCCTGGTACCCGTTACGGAACCCGAAGATCCGCCGAACCCGGTAGTGCGAGGTCAGCTCCAGCACCAGACCGCGGATCACGTTGTTCAACCCGGGGCAGAGCCCACCACAGGTGACGATGCCCACCCGGGTCTTCGACGGGTCAAAGTAGATCTTCCGGCGCGGCCCGGCCGGCTCGAATCCGGGCAGGTCGTCGAGCGCGACACCACGCGAGGAGATCATCAGGGCAGTGTCGTCGTAGAGGACCTTGTCCGACTCATCGATATAGTGCTGCGTCGTCGGCCGCTCCCCCAGCAGCGGCAGGAGCGGGGAATCAATCCGGCAGACCCCCAGGGTCTTGACCGCCAGATCGGCATTATCCACCAGCATTGGTGCACCCACCGTTACCCGGCCCTCACGTCTCGATCGGCACTACATCAGTCTCGGTGACTTCGCTTCATACTTACCTGGACCAGAGGAGCACGGACGCCCCCGATCATCCCAGGTCTCTCCACACCGAGAGTACCGACCCAAACCACCCACCACGGCCCCGTCGACCGGATAACCCGCAACCTGCGGACGGAAACAATGGCTTCATAGGCGCGAAACCGGCGTAACAACCTGCCAACCCCGTCCCGACTTGTCCCAGGCGGACACCTCCGGGCGATGCGAGCAGGCCGTCCGAGCCGGATAACCCAAACTA
>NZ_CDWRCK010000341.1:0-3521 GCF_977927595.1 Frankia sp. CcWB3 | reverse complement strand
GCCGCAGGCCCCACCGGCTCACCCCGCGCGTCACGTCGCGGGGGTCACCTTCAGGCGGAACCATGGCAGTGACGGGGAGCAGCACGGCGAGAGGGTGATAGGGATGTCGGGCACCGAGGCACAGTCGGACACCGCGGGGTACGCGCGCCCCGCCGGGCAGGCCGTCGAGGCGGCGGACGCGGAGTCCGCCGCCGGTGGGATCGTCGTCGGGGTCGACGGTTCACCCGCGTCCGTCGCCGCGATCCGGTGGGCCTGCGACGAGGCCGCCCGGCGCCTGGTCCCGGTGATCGCGGTACTGGTATGGGACGTCATGGGCGAACCGCGGCCGGTCTTCGAGACCGCGGCGAACGCCGACCGCGAGGGTCTGGCGCACGCCGCCACGCGGGTTCTGGACACCGCGCTGACCGCCGCCCGGGTCAGCGATCCGACAGTGCGGATCATCCGGCGGGTCGAGGAGGGCAGTCCCGTCCCGGAGCTGCTGCGGGCCGCGGCCGACGCGCGGATGATCGTCGTCGGCGAGCGCGGTCACGGGGCCCTGCACCGGCTGGTGAGCGGCTCGGTGAGCCAGGGTGTGGTGCACCATGCCTCCCTGCCGGTCGTCGTGGTACGGCCGGTCGCCCCGGCCGCCGGATCCGGCAGGCACCGGTCCGGAAAGCATGACCGCGATATGGCGAGCGGCGGCGCGCACCAGCCCGTCGGCATCGACGACCGGCCGGTGGTCGTCGGCGTGGACGGCTCGGCCCCCTCGCTCACGGCACTACGGTGGGCCGTCGAGGCGGCGATGCTCCGCAAGAGCGCCCTGCACGTCGTGCACGCCTGGCACCTGGACATCCCGATCTACCCGGGGAGCTACGCCGATATCGGATCGGCGCTGGCGGAGCAGGCCCGGCAGACCCTCGACCAGGCCGTCTCCACGATCGTCACCGAGCACGCCGGCGGGCTGCCCATCCCCGTCAGGAAGGAGACCGTCGTCGATGGCCCCGCCCATGCGCTGCTGCGGGCCTCGGCTGACGCGCAGCTGCTCGTGGTCGGCAGCCGCGGGCACGGCGGCTTCGCCGAACTGCTTCTCGGTTCGGTGAGCCACCAGTGCGTCCTGCACGCGCACTGCCCGGTGGCCGTGGTCAGGTAGCGGCCCCGGTGGCCCTGGTCGGTAGCGGCGCGGCCCGTGGTCGGGAAACCGGCGCGGTCCGTCCGGCGAGGTCGATCAGCCGATGCCAGCCGGCGTGGGGATGCGGGGGCGCAGCGTGCTCAGCAGGCCGAGGACCCGCTCGGCCAGGTCCTGCTCTCCCCCGCCAGCCGATCCAGTTGATCCGGCTGATCCGGTCGATCCGGTCGATCCGGCGGTGTCCCACGCTCCGAGCAGGAAGGACGGAGTCAGGCGGACGTAGAGCTGGACCGCGGTGACCCCGGGCTGCACATATGCGGCGATCTGGTCGCGGCACTGCTCGGGCGTGCCGTGGATGAACAGGGCGTCGATGACCTCGTCGGGTAGCGCCCGGGCGGCACCACGCTGGTCCCCGGCGGTCCATCGCTCGTGGGACTCGGCGAGCCGTTCGCCGTTGCCGAGCCATTCGTGGAAGGCGTGGTAAGGGGTCTGGTTGAGGATCCAGGTGAGGAACGGCCGGCTGTCGCGGCGGGCGACGTTCGGATCGGCGTTCGGGCTCACGAAGACCTTCACCACCAGCTCCTTGCCCGCTGGCTGCGGTCCGACGGCGGCACGGACCTTGATCAGATCTTCGGGGGACAGCAGATTGGTGACGGCACCGTCCCCCTCGGTGAAGCCGAGCTTGAGCATGCCGGGCCGCATCGCTCCCAGGATGACCTTCGGCGTCTCGATCGGAGGATTCGGTAGGACGAAGCCGCGGATCGCGAACGTGTCGAAGGCGCCGGAGACCACCTCGCCGCGCAGCGCCCGGGTGAGGAAACGAAGCGTGTCCCGGGTCCGACGGAAGGGCTCGTCGAACGGGATGCCGTTGAGGTCGGTCACGTGGGCGGGCACCGACGAACCGATGCCGAGGACAAGCCCGCCGAACGTCAGATCGGCCAGGGTCGCCGCGGTCTGGGCGAGCACCGCCGGGCCGCGGGTGTGGACGGGCACGATCGCGCTCGCCAGGCGCACCCGGGGATCCCAGGCGGCGGCGACCGCGAGCGGGGTGAACGCGTCGACGCCGCCGCCTTCGGCCGTCCACACGTCGCTGTAGCCGGCGTCAGCGAGTCCCGTGACGATGCGTCGATGGTCCCGCAGCGGGATGCCGGGCAGAGGAAGGGTGACACCGAAACGCGGAGTGGTCACGGGAGTACCTCACGGGTGGTCGACGGTGTTCGGTCAGATGGTCGTCGCGGAGACGGAGGACAGAGACGGAAGGGCGGGAGTTCCCGCGCCCGGAAGCTCAGGCCGGGGGCGCCGGCCCCAGGCAGCGATGATGCTGGGCCCGAGGTCGAGGAAGTCGGGATCGGCGAGCAGGGCCAGGGCCGAGTCGAGATCGGCACGGGTGAGCAGGCCGCTGTCGACGAGGTAGTCGGCGGACTGGCCGAACGTCGCACGCCACAGGCGCCCGATCTCGTTGGAGCCGCCAACCGGGTAGTACGTGGCGTGCAGACCGGTGTCGACCAGGCCCGCCCGGGTCAGCGGCGCCGGCAGCGTTCGCCCCCACCGCAGGTCCGACCCGATCGACGACGCCATCGCCTGGCCGATCGCCTCGAAGGCGTGCCGGAATCCGTCGTGCGGTGACGAGTCGACCGGGGACAGCACGAGATCCTCAGTGACCAGCCAGCCGCCCGGGGCCAGCCAGGAGACTAGCCGCCGCAGCACCTCCTCACGCTCGGGGATGTGCATGAGGACGGTGCGGGCATGGATGAGGTCGAAGGAACCCGGCTCGAAGTCGTGGGTGCGCACGTCCGCTTGGACGATCCGCAGGTTCGACCGGCCGGCGTCGTCGAGGAAACTCGTGCTCACGTCTACCGCAGTCACCTCCCCGCCGGGGAACCGGTCGGCCAGCCAGTAGGCGACCGAACCCGCACCGGCACCGAATTTCCAGGAACCGCCCTCCATCGGCGATTCCCCGCGCCTCGAGAACGGCGTGCGTGGCCGGGTCCACCTGTGATTCCAGCAGTTGCAGCCGGCCGAGTTCCGTGGAGATGTCGTGGCTGAGGATGCCCTGGACGTATCCGACCGACGTGTCGGGCGCGGAACGCTGCGTAGCGATCACGTCTCGCGCCGGCGCCAAGGCCGCATCGGATCCCGTTGTACTGGTCATCGTCTCCCCTGGGCATGGTTCTGGGCCGGTTCCGGGCGGTCGCGGCCAGGTCCTAGACCGGTTGCGGACCAGTTCCGGTCCAGCACGGCGGTACCGATTCCTGCGTGGTTTCCACTGTCGTACCTGGTTTTCACTGTCGCGAACAGTTTCCGCGTCCCGGACCGCGACCCATTCCAGTCGGCTCGCGGCGGCTGGTCCAGAGGCATCACGGTGCTGTTACCAGCACTAAGGAGTCGAAATGAAATAACTTGCGCGTTTCGAACC
>NZ_CDWRCK010000340.1:0-3530 GCF_977927595.1 Frankia sp. CcWB3 | reverse complement strand
GTTCGGCCGCGCCAGCTTCGGCCTGCTCCGCAAACGGGCCCTCCTCACCCGATGATCGCCGGCGGGCCAGAAGAATCACAAGATCAGCGACAGATCCAGATCCGATGTCCATGCGTAGACGCTCTCATCGGGCAGCTCGTCATCCCATCCCGCGCGGCGGGGAGCATGCGGGACGGACGGGCGGATGACGACGGGCGGGGCGCGGACAGGCGTGCTGACGAGCGTGCGGTGAGAAGTCGCCCCCGGCGGGGGTCGGCCGCGTGTGGAAGTACCTAGGTCGGGGTACGGCGCCATGGTCGCGCTTGCCCAAAGGCGCGGCGCGACGCGGGAGGCAGCCCGGCCGGCTTCCCGTGGCGCTCACGCCGTCCGGTCGCAAGCGGAGCCATGGAGCCAAGCGTGCGGGTTGAGGTGACCGACCGTGATGCCATCGTCGTGTATCCGGCCGGCGACATCGACTATTCGTCCCTGGATCCCCTGCGCGAGGCACTGCTCGACGCACGGGTCGCCGGAGTCAAAGAGATCATCGTGGATCTGGAGCAGGTGAGCTTCCTCGACTCGCAGGGGTTGGCGGTCATCCTGTTCGCCCACCAGCGTCAGCGGTCGGCCGGTGGCCGCCTCGTGCTGCGTAACCTCAACGAGGATGCCTATCGCCTGCTGCATGTCACGAACCTGAGTGTCGTGATAGACGTCGATCACGGCGACTCCGCCCCCGCGCGCGGCTTGGCGACCCGTCAGGGCGCCTGAGTCACGGGGGCCTTCCGGCCCCTGAGCCGCGGGGGTCTTCCGGACCAGGCCGGATCAACCCGTGGACGGCCTCTCCCAGTGGTAGGAGACGTCGCGGACGTAGGTGATGAAGCCGAGTCCGGTGTACATCCGCACGGCGCGGACGTTGTCCTCGTCCACGTACAGCAGGACCGAGTCGAGCCCCTCGGCCTGCAGATGCCGCAGGCCGATCAGGGTGAGTGCCGGGCCGAGTCCCGCGCCGCCCGCGCCCGGGAGCACGCCCACCACGTAGACCTCGCCGATGGGCCCCGGCTGCGCGTTCCGTGGCGGCGTCTGGTCGGTCTCGTGCACCTTCGTCCAGTGGAAGCCGACGGGTGCGCCGTCGCGCTCGGCGAGGAAGAAGCCACGCGGGTCGAACCACGGCTCGGCCCGGCGCCGGGCCAGATCGTCCAGGGCCCACCGGCCCTGCTCCGGATGATCAGCGAAGGCGGCCGCGTTGACGGCCAGCCAGGCCTGGTCGTCCTGGTCGGGGACGAAGGTGCGGACCGTCACACCGGCCGGCAGCCGGGGGTCCGGCAGGGGCGTCCCGGTCGCCAGCGGTCGCCGAAGCTGGAGCAGCACCCTCGTGCGAGTGAACGTGAGCCGGGTAGCCAATGCCGCGGCGGCCGGCAGGTCGCCGTGGGCCCAGATGTCGAGGCGGGACGACGGCGCCGCGAGGGCCTCGGTCAGTCCGCCGACCAGGGCTGTGCCGACGCCGCGCCCGCGGTGGTCGGGATGGACGACCACCTCGGCCTGCCGCGCCTGGTCCACGCCGCCCAGATGGGCGTAGCCGATGATCCGCCGGGCGGGGGTGCGGCCCGGCATGGTCGACGTGTCCGCGGCGTCCTGGTCACCAGGGGCGTCCGGGATATTCGGGGCGCTCGTGTCCGCGGCGGCCGACACGGCCAGCAGGTGCCGGCCCGCGCCGATCCGCAATCCGGGCCGGAGGGCCAGTCGGATGTCCTCGGACACCGGCCCGGAGCCGTCCGCCCGCTCCGCGGCGGCGAGGAGGCTCACGATGTCGTCCACGTCCATGGCGCTCAGGGTCTGCTGCCAGCTCAGCGAGGTCACCGGACGACCGTATGACGCTGGGTGGCCTTCGACGGTGCGGTCGAGAACCCGGACGCGAGAACCCGGGCGCGAGGCCGAATCCTGGCTTCCGGAGCCGGGAGCTGGGCCTCGCGCCGACGGTGCCGTCCTACTGACGGTGCCTGGGGTGCCGGGGTACCGGGATACCGGGTGCCACGCGGCGGACGGGTGTCCGCGGTGACGTCAGACCCGCTCGGGGGTCCGGGACTCGTCACGGCCGACCCGGCCGGCCTCCCCGGGGGTGTTCTCCGGCAGCGGCGCGATGGGCGGCGCGACGAACTTGTACCCGACGTGCCGAACAGTGCCGATCATCGCTTCGTGCTCGGGGCCGAGCTTCGCTCGCAGCCGCCGGACGTGGACGTCCACCGTGCGGGTGCCGCCGTAGTAGTCGTAACCCCAGACCTCCTGCAACAGCTGGGCGCGGGTGAAGACCCGGCCCGGGTGCTGCGCGAGGTACTTCAGCAGCTCGAACTCCTTGAAGGTGAGCTCGAGTGGCCGGCCCCGCAACTTGGCCGAGTATGTGGTCTCGTCGACCGACAGGTTGCCGGACCGGATGACACCGGCTTCGGCCGTGCCGCCGGCTGCGGCGACGCGACCGATGGACAGCCGCAACCGGGCCTCGACCTCGGCGGGACCCGCGGAATCGAGGACGACGTCGTCGACTCCCCAGTCCGCGGACACCGCCGCCAGCCCACCCTCGGTCACCAGCGCCAGCAGCGGCGTGGTGAGCCCGGTGGTGCGTAGCAGCCGGCACAGACCGCGGGCGATCACAAGCTCCCGGCGGCCATCCACCACGATCACATCCACCGGCGGGGCGTCCAGCAGCGCGCTCGCCTCGAGCGGGGCGACCCGTACGGTGTGGGTGAGAAGCCCAAGCGACGGAAACGACTCGGCGGACGGGCCAGGGGCGTTGGTGAGCAAAAGGACGACGCTCAAGACGACTCCTCCAGGTGGTGTGTGGTGGGGCAGCGTCGACCCGGTGAGTAACTCGATGCCCGGCGCTGGGCGTCTCACGATCGTCATGGGCATGAAACGAAGGCCGGTATGTGGGGAGGATAGCGGAGTGTCCTACTCGGCTCCTACCGTCTACGGGCCACTACCTACGGCGGATCGTGAGATCCTGACCACGAGTCATGATCACTGGAGCGGTCGGGTGCCCGGTGCGTCACGCAATCTGGCTGTAGTGGTCACCCATGGCTTCTCCTGTTCGACGTCACGCCTGGCGCTGCAAGCAGTGATGGTCGGATTACGTTCACATCCCGATGTCCAGGTCATGGACCTGCAAGCGTACGGCCGATCCACCAGACTGTGCACTTTCGGTGACCTCGAGGTGCTGGATATCGGCTCGGCCATCGGCGCGGCCCGTCGACTCGGCTACCAGTGGGTCTGCCCCACGGGATGGTCGATGGGATGGTTGGTGGACGGTGCCGCCGTGCTGCGGCACACCGCGCTGATCCAGGTGGGGGAGTCCGTCCACAGTCATCGCCGTCGGTATCCCCCGGAGGCGGTAGCCAGTGCGAGCGCGACCAGCCGGTGGTTCGTGCGGGGCACCGCTCGGATGCGCCGAATCCATCGGCTGGCAGATCGGCTGGCAGAGCAGCCCACCGGCCGGATGGTGGCACGGCGCATGTTACGGGTGTGTATCGGATCTGGATCTAGATCCGGAGTTGGATCTGTTG
>NZ_CDWRCK010000339.1:0-3590 GCF_977927595.1 Frankia sp. CcWB3 | reverse complement strand
CGGGCTGTCGTCTCCGGCGGCCTGCGAGGTCCCGTCCGCCCAGGCCATCGACGCGTGGCTGGCAGATCTCCTCGCCGGATGGGTTCCGGCGGCATGATCGGCAGCCCCGGGCTCAGGTGGCTGCCTGGCGGGCCGCGCCCGGCGGGCGCCGGTGCGCGCGTTTCCGGCGGGAAGCGGCGGAGCTGGTCGAGTCAGTACAGTCGAACCGGCCATTGTTCCGCCGCCGTCCGCAGATGGCGGTTGCGCAGCGGGCGGCTCGTCGTGTCGCCCGATTCTGCTTACGGAGTGTGTCTGTGTCTGCTCGTCTCGTCGTGCTCGCCTCGGGAGCGGGAACCACCCTGCAGGCGATCCTCGACGCAACCGCGGACCCCGGGTTCGGCGCGGCGGTCGTGGCGGTCGGCACCGACCGCTATGGCACCGGCGCGGAACGGCGGGCCCGGGCGTCGGGGGTCCCGGTGTTCATCGTTCGTCTCGAGGACCACGCGGACCGGGATGCCTTCAACGCCGCGACGGCCGGGCGGATCGCCGAGTTCGCGCCCGATCTGTTGGTCCTGGCGGGCTACATGAAGATTCTCAGTGCCCGGGTGATCGGCCGGTTCCGGACGATCAACACCCACCCGTCGCTGCTGCCCGCCTTCCCGGGAGCCACCGCGGTGCGTGACGCGTTGACCGCCGGGGTGAAGGTCAGCGGGGTGACGGTGCACTGGGTCGACGAAGGCGTTGACACCGGTCCAATCATCACTCAGCGGGCGGTGCCGGTTGAGCCAGGCGATACCGAGCAGACACTTCATGCACGGATCCAGAGCGTCGAGCGAGGACTGTTCGTCGCGACGATCGGCGAGATCGTGCGGGCCGGGAGCGGCGACTCGGCCCCGGCCGGACCTCGACGGGGCGAGCATGGGTCTCCCGCATTGGTAGAAGTTTGGATACAGGAGGAATCATGACGTCATCGGGCGAAGGTGTGGCCGGCGAGGGCGGGGCTGTCCGCGGATCCGAGCCCGGCGAAGTGGTCCCCACCGGGCGGCGGCCGCTGCGACGGGCGCTTGTCAGCGTCTACGACAAGAGCGGGCTCGACGTCCTCGCGGAGGCGTTCCTCGTGGCCGACGTCGAGGTGGTCTCGACCGGTTCGACCGCCGACGTCCTGGCCCGTCACGGGCTGGCGGTCACACCGGTGAGCACCGTGACCGGCTTTCCGGAGGTGCTGGGCGGTCGCGTCAAGACGCTGCACCCCCACGTGCACGCCGGTCTGTTGGCCGATCTGCGTAACGCCGAGCACGCCGCGGCGCTGGCCGAACTCGACATCGCCCCGTTCGACCTGGTCGTCGTCAACCTGTATCCGTTCGCCGCGACGGTCGCCTCCGGTGCGAGCGAGGACGAGGTGATCGAGCAGATCGACATCGGCGGTCCGGCCATGATCCGCGCGGCGGCGAAGAACCATGCGTCGGTCGCCGTCGTCGTCACACCCGGCGACTACACCGAGTTGGCCGCCGCAGTCCGCGGATCCGGATATGATCTTCCCGCTCGCCGTCGGCTCGCCGCGAAGGCGTTCGCCCACACCGCGGCGTACGACATCGCCGTGTCTTCGTGGTTCGCCGGCGCCGTCGCGCCGGACGAGGTGGCGCGGGAGAGCGGATGGCCCGACGTGCTGTCCGCGCAGTGGCACCGTACGGAGGTCCTGCGTTACGGCGAGAACCCCCATCAGCGCGCCGCGCTCTACGTGGAGAGCGACGCCGGGGGTCGGCCCGGCCTCGCCTCGGCCCGTCAGCTGCACGGCAAGCAGATGTCCTACAACAACTACACCGACACCGACGCCGCCCGCCGAGCAGTGTTCGACTTCACCGAGCCCGCCGTGGCCGTGATCAAGCACGCCAACCCCTGCGGCATCGCGGTCGGCGCCACCATCGCCGAGGCCCACCGCAAGGCGCATGCCTGCGACCCGGTCTCCGCCTTCGGCGGGGTGATCGCGACCAACCGTCCGGTCTCGGTCGAGCTCGCCGAACAGATCGCGGAGATCTTCACCGAGGTCGTCGTCGCACCGGCATACGAACCCGCCGCGGTGGAGATCCTCTCCCGTAAGCCGTCGATCCGGCTGCTGGAGTGCCCGCCGCCGCCGCACCAGCGCGGGATCGAACTGCGTCAGATCAGCGGAGGCCTGCTCCTGCAGTCGCGGGACGCCGTCGAGGCGCCGGGCGACGAGCCGTCCGGATGGACGCTGGAGGCGGGATCACCTGCGGACGAGGCCCTACTGGCCGAGTTGCGGTTCGCCTGGCGGGCGGTGCGCTCGGTGAAGTCGAACGCCATCCTCCTCGCGTCCGGCGGTGCCACCGTCGGCGTCGGGATGGGCCAGGTGAACCGGGTGGACGCGGCCCGGCTCGCGGTGACCCGGGCCGGGGACCGGGCGAAGGGGGCCGTCGCCGCGAGCGACGCCTATTTCCCGTTCCCTGACGGCTTCGAGGTGCTCGCCGAGGCGGGGGTGCGGGCCGTGGTCGAACCGGGCGGGTCGGTGCGCGACGAGCTCGTCATCACGGCCGCCCGAGAGGCCGGCGTCACGCTCTACTTCAGCGGTGTCCGCCACTTCGCGCACTGACAGCGGGCCACCAGGCCGGTGGCACCGGCGTATGTTCCGCCAGCCACCGGCCGAAGCCTTTGCCGAGGAGTCGTCGGCGGCCCCGGCACGCATCTCTTCACCAGCGCATGTCTTCACCGGAATCGGCGGCCCCATCGCAGATGCCCGTCCGTACGCCGATACTCCAGTTCGATCGAAGGAGTCGACTCGCCGGTGTCGCCGGTGTCGCCGGTGTCGCCGGCGATCCCGGTGCCGTCGCTCGCCACGACGCCGGGCGCCCCCGGCGCGTCGGTGCGGGTGTCCGGTCGGGCACTGGGCAGGCGTCCGGGACGCTGGTTGACCTCCGGTAGATGATCACTGTCAGGCCGATGATCGGCCTGGGACAGCGACAGTCCGGCCGCGGCCGCGCCGGGCCGGGCTCCCGTCCGCTCGTCCGCTCCGGATGGCCATAGCGGACCGGATGGCCATAGCGGACCGGACGACTGCTGATCGGTGCCCGGTCGTCTGTCCCCGGACGTTCTGTCCCGACCCGCCGGCCGGCTGGCCTCGGTCGATGTTCCGACCGGCTCTGGTGGCTCTGGTGGTTCGTCCGTGGCGCCGCCCAACGGCGCCGTGCGCCGTTCGGTGCCCTCACTTCACGAGGCGGCGTTCGCCTCCGCGGCTGCCGAGCCCCGACGCCCGCTGGCGCTGCCGTTGGACGTCGTCGCCGTCGGGCTGGCCGCCGCCGCGAGCGCACCGCCGGGCTGGTCGCCGTTCGGCACATAGCGATGGGCGACCCAGTCCAGGGCGTCGCGCCAGCTCGCGCCGTAGAGCACCGAGATCCGATCCGCTGTCTGCCTCGCCAGCGCCTGGACGAACACTCGGTCGTCGCTGTCCAGGTGTCGGGCGTCCCCGAAGGTCTCCCAGGCCCGGAACATCAGTTCCTGCAGCTTCTTGCTGTGTGGTGATTCGTCTGTCACGTCACGCTCCATCCCACTTGGGCACTGCGGCCGGAAGTCTGCCCTAAGCCTGCATGATGCCTATA
>NZ_CDWRCK010000338.1:0-3592 GCF_977927595.1 Frankia sp. CcWB3 | reverse complement strand
ACGGGGGGTGTGGTCACGGGGGGCGTCGTCGCGGCTCTCGTGGTTACGGAAGGCACGGCCGCGGAGGGCGCCGTGCGGCCGGCTGGGCCGCCGGCGGCGGCGTCACGAGCGGAAACCGTCATCGCGGGCGACTCCCTTTCGCGCAGGCTGATTGAGGGAAGCCTAACCTAAGCCAGTCGCACCATGGTTGCTCCGCGCAAGGTTATGGTGGCGCCAAGCAGACTTGGTGGTCTCTTCATAGTCCGTCCGGGGGAGTCGGGTTGCGGCAGAAACATCGGCCTCAGGCTGTGGTGTTTGCGGCATGTCCACTACACGCCCGTCGATCCGGATCAGACAACCGGTTATGGCGGTGACGAACGTCCCGCGATCGTCCGGCGGCACGGAAGCCGGAGGCGGTCCGTGTGAGGTATCAGGCACCGTTTGCGGATCCGATCCGTGTTTCGTCGCCCCACCATCGGGCTAGCCGACAGAGTCGGGTCCAGATGGAGACCACCCATCCGAGACCACCCGTCTGGACCACCCGTCTGGACTATGCGTCCGCGCTCGGCAGCCCGCGGCACACGCCATCGCTCCTGTGCGCCTGGCGGCAGAGTGGGTTGTCCTGTCCCTGGCGGACGACGCGGCTGAGCTCGGGCGCCTGAGGGAGTCTCGGACGACTGATGGAGTGAGGAGTCGATCTGGTGGACCTGCCGCCCTCGGCCGCGCCGCTGCGCGCCCTGCCCGCCGAAAGCCTCCCCCGCCCGGTGTTGACCGCGGTGCGTGACTGGCCGGCTGGCGCCGGAGAGGTCAGTGCCTACTTTTACGACCCGGCGGCGGCCGCGCGGAACGCCGCGGCGCTGCGGGCCTGCCTGTCCATGTGGGCGGAGGTCTGCTACGCGGTCAAGGCCAACAGCTTTCCGCCGATACTCGACGCCCTGTTGCGTGGGCCCGGTCCGGACATCCCTCGGTCGGGGCGGGAACGGAGTGACTCCAGCCTGGGCGCCACCCCGACCGGCGCCAGGACCGGCGCCAGCGGCCGGGGCATCGACGGTTTCGAGGTCTCCTCCGCGCACGAGGTGCGCCTGGCGCAGGCAGCGTACGGCCGGGTCGACCCCGCTCGGCGTCCCCACCTGGTCGCCTCCGGACCGGGGAAATCGATGACCCTGCTTACCGCGCTGGTCTCGGCCGACGTCGACGTCGTCAACGTCGAGAGCTTCGGTGAACTGCGCCGCCTGGACGCCGTCGCCGCCCGACTCGGCCGTCGGGTACGGGCGGCGGTGCGCGTCAACCCGGCCCGAGTGGGACTGGCAGGCTCCCTCCAGATGGGCGGTCGGCCGAGTGCGTTTGGCATTCCCGAAACGGAGGTCCCCGCCGCGCTCGAACTCGCGGCGGATCTGGCCCATATCGACGTCGTCGGATTCCATGTCCACGCGGTGTCCGGCAATCTCGATGCCGCCGCCCATCTGGGCTACGTCCGGTGGTGTCTCGATTTCGCCGCCCGGACGGCTGCCGCGGCCGGGATCGAGCTGCGGATGGTCGACGTGGGCGGTGGATTCGGGGTTCCGTTCGAACCGGACCGGCGCGGTGACCGGCCCTTCGACCTAATCCGATTTGGTGAGGGACTGAGTTCGCTGCCGGTTCCGGACGGAACTCGGGTAATCTTCGAGCCGGGGCGGATGCTGGTGGCCGACTCCGGCTGGTACGCCGCCGAAGTGATCGACGTCAAACATTCCTACGGGACGGAATTCGTGATTCTGCGTGGCGGAATTCATCATTTCGCGCTGCCGACATCGTGGGAGATCATCCATAACTTCGCCGTCGTGGAGAGATCGGGCCGGAACGGTGGGCCGGCGCCGGAGCCGAAGGACACGCGGGAGGCGGTGGTCGAAGGTCGTCCGGTGACGGTGGTCGGGGAGCTGTGTACGCCGGAGGACACCCTCGCCCGTGACATCACGGTCGATCGGGTGCGGTCGGGTGACGTCGTCGTCTTCCCCATGGCGGGTGCGTACGGCTACGAGTTCGCGCTGCCGGATTTCCTTGGCCACCCCCGAGCCCGGCGCGTCGAGCTTCAGGGAACGCGGCATGCTCCGTTTCCCACCGATCGGTCGAGCTGATCGGATACCCGGGAGAGGAATGTTCCCTCAGCACCAGGTTTAAGTTCATCGCTCCAGCCGCCATGGCAGTTATTTCTGGCATTCTGGGAAATATTAATCCAAGTCGCATTTTTCAGATTATTGACAATCTGTTGATGGGACGATGCGTACCGTTTATCGGTCTGGCGCCTAAATGGGACATTGCGGACGGCGGGGGCTGATGTGCCGTGGTTCTGGTCTGTTCGGCTGGTCAAAAGCAGGACTTCTGTCACAATGAATAGACAACTAGCAATCTATGGTGGCATTCCTATCGGATCAGCCGTGACTGCGGATCGGGAGTCACACCAGGACACGGCCGGGAGTATCGATCGGGGAGAAGACCCATGTTTTCGTACCTACATCGTCTCAGGACCATCAGCGTGCTCGGCGCGGCGACCCTCGTCGGCGGGCTGCTTGGCGGCGGTGGTTACGCATACGCGCAGAGCAGTTTCACCGGCAACCCCTGGGTGTTCCGGGCGACCAACCAGAGTGCCGAGGGGCTTCGTATCCAGTCGACGGGCGGGCCCAACGGCCAGCTGTTCATCGTCTACGACCATCTGAACCAACCCATCTTCGCCGTCAACAAGGCCGGCGGCGCCGGTGTGTTCGGGGACAACTTCAACGTCCACCAGGGCAACGACATCCTGCATCCTTGGGTGCGGATCAGCGTCACCGATCCGCAGCCCGCCGACTGCGTGACCACGGGCCAGCTCGTCCTCGGGGGCTCGACCGGTTCGGGTGGCCGCGTCTGGCGGTGCGTCGTCGGGCAGGGGTGGACGCCCGTCCTCTGACGGGACGTGGCCCGTGGCGGGATGCGGCCCGCTCGGACGATCGTGACGTCACGCGACGTCATGATCCGGTATCGCATTGCTTTTCAAGTAGCGCACGCCCTTTTGCCATGGCATCACATCAAGGTGCCGCTAAGCCTCACTGCCTATGGACGCCGGGGCGACAGCGCCGCACAGGCGACACTGAGCCGGCAGCCGGCCGGCGAATTTGGGGGACCTGAGCACGGTCTGCGGTCCCTGGACCGTGCCTTGCTCCCCATAACTCGGCCGCCGCGATCCTCGCCCGCGTTCCCACCATGACCGCCGCCCTGGACGCCGCGAGCGCCCCGGCCGGCGCATCCGGCCCGAGCATCCCGTTGACGCCCGTCTCGGCCTGGCAACCCGGCGACCCGCTCTTCGCCGCCGGTTCCGATGGCACCCCCGACAACCCCGGGCACGTCGGCATCTACCTCGGCGGCAACCAGGTGCTGCACGCCCCCACACCGGCGACGTCGTCAGCATCGTTTCGCTCGACCGGTACGAGAAGGTTACCGGCGCCACCAGACCTTCTGCGCTGACCCGCTGACCCGCTGACCAATGATCAGGTGATTCGCCGACCATGTCGGACCCATCCGCTGCGGGGGAGGGCCGGGTGGGGAATGACGTGACGGCGTCAGAGGCCCTTGGTGATGATCGTGACGGCCGCCTTGGCGT
>NZ_CDWRCK010000337.1:0-3595 GCF_977927595.1 Frankia sp. CcWB3 | reverse complement strand
CGTCCCCTTACCGTTCGCCCTGAAGTCCGCCGCGTGCGCGGGATCGAGATCACTGAAGGCATCGACGATGTTGTCGACATAGATTTGCGCGTTCAACGGGCTCATCCAGGCGTGCGGGTTCGGCTTGCCTGCGTAGGCGTCCTCGGTGATGTCTATCGCCTTGACCCCGTCCGACACCACGGCGTGCCGCACGTGCACCGACTCCACGAACCGCTTGAACCACAGCTCCAGGTTCAGGCCGTTGTCCAGGATCAGATCCGCGTCCGATGCCTTCGTGATATCATCCGGCGTCGACTCGTACCCGTGGATCTCCGCCCCCACCTTCGTGATCGACTCCACCCGCAGGTGATCTCCTGCAACGTTCTGTGCGATGTCCGATAACACCGTGAACGTCGTCAGTACTACCGGACGATCACGCCCCCCACCGGCCGATGCGTCGACAGCGGGGGTGGTGGAGCACCCCGACAGCATCAGCGCGGCGGCGGCGGTAGCCGACCCCACTCTCGACAGCCATGCGACAGTACCGCGCATCATAAGCCCCTTCCCGTCCTTCCGAACATCAATCTTCGGTATGGCGAAGTTTGATTACTATATAGACGGATTCTCGGGTGATGTCCAACCATCTCCACGCGTTCGTCGGATATCGTGGTTGTCCAATCACTATTCGTGATCGATTGTTGCGGCGGAGTGTGGCCGCGGGTCGAGCCAGGACAAGGGCGCCCCGCCACCTGGATGATCGTTCCTGTCGAAGAAAAGATCAACTGGGTGAGGTTGAGGGGGTTGAACGACAGTCCTGCCGGCGAACACCTCGGAGTTCAGTCGGGCACCGGCCCGGCTGGGACGACTCGGCGAGTTAGCCGTCGTCGCCGCCCGCTGCCGGAGTCGTGCGCACAGCAGGGAGGGTGACCTGCTGGTCGGCATCGAGGGCGAGCTGTGCATCGCGGGCCCGCAGCTCACCCCTGGCTACCTGGACCCGGCGGACGACCGTGGCCGGTTCTTCGAGCGGGACGGCCGCCGCTGGTACCGCACCGGCGACCGGGTCCGCCGCCGTAGCGAGGCCAACTCCGGAGCCGGTTGATTGTGCCGGTGAGGAGGCCACGGTGAGGGTCTGCGGCGTAGCCGTGGCGATGCTGCCGGGACAAAGCTGGGTCATCTCCCTGGTCGATCGATTGTCAGGTGCACGTGGGAACCGTCCCCGGTTGCCCTCCCCTCCGGCCGGCCTGGCTGTAGGCGGGCAGGTCCGTTGCCGACCGTGGACCGTGGGACGGAGGCCCCGTAGTAGTCCGAGCGCGCGAGAGGCGCGTACATGGCGAAGGGGGCCAGCAAGTCGGCAGTGAGGACGCTGGAATGCTCGGAGGCCGCCGGTGAACACCGACGAACTGGACTTCGCCTGGTATCAGGCCGAGGAAAGGGTACGAGAGATCCAGGCCAAGCTGTACCGGTGGGCGAATGAGGACTCTCACCGCCGGTTCGAGGATCTGTTCAACCTCGTCTGCGACCCGGCTCCTGCTTGTGGCGTGGGGTCGCGTGCGGAGGAACAAGGGTGCGTGCACGGCCGGTGTGGATGGGCAGACCGCCTACTACATCGAGACCGTGCGTGATATCGGGGGGTTTCTGGAAGAGCTGCGGGCCGATGTGAAGGCTGGTAGCTTCCGCCCGCGACCCGCTCGGGAGCGGTTGATACCGAAGGCGAACGATAGGCTGCGTCGCCTGGGAATAGCGACCGTCCGGGGCCGGGTGGTCCAGGCATCCTTGAAGCTGGTGTTGGAGCCGATATTCGAGGCGGATTTTCTCCCGTGCTCGTACGGGTTCCGCCCGAACCGCCGGGCGCATGACGCGGTGGCAGAGATACGCCATTTCACGGGGCGCTCTTACGAGTGGATCGTGAAAGGCGAGATCAAAGCCTGCTTCGACGAGATTTCGCACTCGGCTCTCATGGACCGGGTGCGCGGTCGTATTGGGGATAAACGCGTCCTGGCTCTGGTGAAGGCGTTTCTGAAGGCGGGGATCCTCGGCGAGGACCGCGTGCTCCGGGAGAACGACGCCGGCACTCCGCAGGGTCGATCTTGTCGCCGTTGCTCAGTAACGTGGCCCTGTCGGTGCTGGACGAGCACATCGCCCAGGCGCCGGGTGGGCCTGCGGCCACCTCCAACGACCGGCGGATGCGCCGGCGTCGCGGCCTGCCGAACTACCGGCTGGTCCGCTTCGCCGACGACTGCTGTCTGGTCGTGGCGGGTACCAGATCCGACGCGAAGAGGCTGCGAGACGAGATGGCCGGGGTCTTGGAATCGATGGGTCTACGCCTGTCGGAGGAAAAGACCCTGATCACCCATATTGACGAGGGTCTCGACTTTCTGGGGTGGCGTATCCAGCGTCACCGAAAGCGAGGCGCGATAAAACGCTATATCTACACCTACCCGGCCAAGAAGGCGCTTCGAGCCGTCATGGTTAAGGTGAAGAAGGCGTGCCGACAGAACACGAACCTGAAGCTCGAAGCCCTGCTGCACCAGATAAGCCGGATGCTGCGGGGCTGGACCGCCTATTTCAAATACGGCTGTTCAAGTGCTACGTTCGGCTATCTGCGGGCCTACCTGTGGAAACAGGTCATCAGATGGATCGGCCGGAAGCACCGGCGGACTACCTGGAGGCAGCTCCGGCGCCGATACAGCTGTGGAGACGGGTGGCCGGCCGAGGGAGAGGTGGTGCTGTTCGATCCCGGAAAGGTAGGCATAGAACGCTACCGATACCGGGGAAAACGCATCCCGACGCCATGGCAGAGGGCGGCATGAGAAGACACGTCCCCCCGGGGCTTGTGGAGAGCCCGGTGCGCTTAACGGTGCACGCCGGGTTCGGGAGGCGGGCCGAGGAAACGGGCTGGCCGCAAGGCCGGCACCGCGCCTCGGTCCGACCTCACTACCAAACGCTCTTCCTACAGGCCGGCAGGCACGCTGAAGACCGAACTGAGGGTCGCTCTGCGGTCCGGCCGGGCACGCAGACGACCGTCCGGGGCGATACCCCAGGCGTCGCAGGCGATCCCGGACATGGTCAACATCAGCGAACGGCCCGCGGAAGCCGCCGACCGCGCCGTCCCCGGCCACCTCGAAGGCGACCTGATCATCGGCAAGGGCGGCAAGAGCCAGATCGCGACCCGCGTCGATCGTCACACGCGCTACACCACACTGGTGCGGATTCCCTACGACCGGACAGCCGCCTGTGTCGCCCTCGCCCTCAGCCTGAAGATCAAAGACCTGCCGGCCGACCTCGTCCGGTCGCTCACCTGGGACCAGGGGAGGGAGATGGCCGCACACGCCACCTTCACCCTCGGGACAAGCGTTCCGGTCTACTTCGCCGACCCGCATTCACCCTGGCAGCGGTCGACGAACGAAAACACCAACGGGCTTCTCCGTCAGTACTTTCCGAGATCTACCGATCTCTCTGGCTTCAGTCAAGCTGAACTTGACGCCGTTGCCGCCGAACTTAACGGAAGACCCCGGAAGGTTCTCGGGTGGAAAACCCCGGCAGAGGTCTACAGTGAGACCCACAATCTGATAGAATCGCAACCGATGGTGCACTGATCGCTGGAATCCGCCGCAAT
>NZ_CDWRCK010000336.1:1789-3992 GCF_977927595.1 Frankia sp. CcWB3 | reverse complement strand
AGGCACCCCCGCCGCCGATCGCGCCGTCGAACGTCGGTCATTACCACCCGGAACCGCGGCCGGGGGCGCCGGCCTCGAACGAACCCGCCGCGGCCGCCACGGCCGAATCGACCGTGATCCCGACGATCGAGTCCCGCCTCGCCCCGCCGAACCGTGAACCGGTGGAGCCGCCGGTTGATCAGACCCATGGTCAGCACCGCCCGGAGCCCCCGCGCACTGCTCCCCGGCCGACCTACCCGCCTCGCCGGCCGGTGCGGCCGGTGGCCGACGACGACGAGCTGGACGTGCCGGACTTCCTCAAGTAGCCGGTGCCAGGCAGACTTCCGGCATGCCGGTTCTCGTCACCTCGCGCTCGGGTGGGGTCAGCGACCCGCCGTTCGAGGGACTCAATCTGGGCGACCACGTCGGGGATGCCGACGAGGCCGTCGCCGTCAACCGACGCCGGCTCGTCGACCGGCTGCGGATGCCGGTCCAGTACATGCGGCAGGTGCATGGGAGGCAGGTCGCCGTGTTGCGCCGGCACGGGCCGCCTCCGCAGGCGGACGCGCTGGTGACCGATGTCCCCGGCCTCGCGCTCGCCGTGATGGTCGCCGACTGCGCACCGGTGCTGTTCGAGGCCCCCGCGGTGGTGGGAGTGGCGCACGCCGGCCGGGTTGGGATGGCCAATGGCGTGATACATGTCACTCTTGGGGCCCTCGAGCGGCTCGGCGCCGCCCCGGACGAGCTCCGTGTCACCATCGGTCCATGTATCTGTGCCGGCTGTTACGAGGTGTCGGAGGATCTTCGTTGCGAGGTGGAGACCCAGGTGCCGGGGAGTGCGGCCACCACCCGCGTCGGTACCGCGGCGATCGATCTGCGTGCCGGTATCCGTTGTCAACTCGCCGTCGCCGGTGTGACTGATATAACAATTTCTGCTCGATGTACCGCCGAGGATCCGGAGCTCTACTCCTACCGCCGGGAGGGTCGGACGGGACGCTTCGCCGGTCTGGCCTGGCTCGGGCCGACGCCATGATCCACCGGCCCGGCCCGATCGAGCTCGATCCGGCGCGCCTGGACCGGTTGACGCAGCGGCTGGCCGAGGTTCGGGCTCGGATCGCGGGGGCGGCCCGGGCCGCGGGCCGTGATCCGGACCACCTCACCCTCATTGCGGTCAGTAAAACCTACCCACCCCAGGATGTTGTGATGATGCACACGCTCGGGGTGCGGCACTTCGCCGAGAACCGGGAGCAGGAGGCCGGGCCGAAGGTGGGTTTCGTCACCCGGCTGATCGGCGGGGAACGGAACGTCCTGACCAAGGGGACCGGTGACGGCCCGTCCTCCGGTTCCGACGATCCGATCTGGCATTTCGTGGGACAACTGCAGCGCAACAAGGCCAGATCCGTTCTTCGTTGGGCGGATTGGGTGCAGTCGGTGGATCGGGTGAGCCTGGTGCCGGTGCTCTCCCGGCTGGCGATGGAACGCGGCCGCCCGCTGTCGGTCTGTCTCCAGGTCTCGTTGGACTTCCCTGGTGCTTCCGATGGGAAGATTGGTGCGTCGATCGCCGGCTCGAGGCGCGGAGGGGTCGATCCGGCCGGCCTTTCCGCCCTGGCCGATCTTGTCGAGGAGGCGCCGGGACTGGCTCTGCGAGGCGTGATGGCTGTCGCCCCCCGGGGAGGGAAGCCACGACCTGCATTCGCGCGACTGCGTGAGGTGGCGGAACGCCTGAAGGTGGGGCATCCCCAGGCCACCGTCATCAGTGCCGGCATGTCGGGAGATCTTGAGGACGCGGTGGTCGAAGGCGCGACACACCTTCGGATCGGCACCGCTTTGTTCGGTGAACGGCCTGGTGTCCCTTAGAGTCGCGCCCATGGGGCTCGGGCGCAGGGCGATGGTCTACCTCGGTCTGGCCGAGGAGGATGAGGACTATCTCGACGACGACTATGACGACGGTCGTGCGGTCGGTCGTGACGATCGGCGTGCTATGCACGAACCGGTTCCGATGGACCGTACGGTCCGTCGGATAGACGCACGTGAGGAGCCGGTCGCCATGCCGCGACGTCCACCGGTCGAACCGTTGCGTCCCGCCGGTCCCGTGCCGATGCGCAGGGTGGCCGCGGCGGAGGAGCCGCACCCCTACCGGATCACCACGCTTCAGCCACGCAGCTACAATGAGGCGCGCCAGATCGGCGAGGAGTTCAGGGACGGGACACCCGTTATCATGAAC
>NZ_CDWRCK010000336.1:0-1409 GCF_977927595.1 Frankia sp. CcWB3 | reverse complement strand
GCCGCGGGTCTGATCTTCGGCCTGCGGGGCGACCTCGAGAAGGTGACCAACAAGGTCTTCCTGCTCTCGCCGCACAATGTCGAGGTCACCGAGACGGACAAGCGACGCATCCGCGAGGGTGGGTTCTACAACCAGTCATAGCCAGGGAATGTGATCACGTTCCCCCCGTTCCTCAGGAGAGAGCGCCATCAGCACAGTAGGTAGCTTGATCTTTTGGGTGCTGACGGTCTATCTGTTGCTCCTGATAGCGCGATGGATCATCGATCTGGTTCTTGCCCTCAGCCGATCGTTCCGCCCGACCGGCCCCCTGGTACTGGTCTTCGAGATTGTGTACACGGCAACTGACCCTCCGTTACGATTCATCCGGCGATTTCTTCCGCCGTTGCGAGTGGGTAGCGTTGCGCTTGACCTCGGGTTCCTGCTGCTCTTCCTGGTGATCATCGTGCTTCGAAGCTATGCGCAGAGGCTGTGACGGGGTTGTTGTGCACACCGCGAGCGCGGGCGCGGCAGACTGCCCGCAGACCGCCCTCTCTTCGGGGAGCGGCGATGCCGCACGAGGAGGCGACGTGGCTCTGACACCACAGGACGTTCAGAACAAGGTCTTCAGCCCGACGAGGTTTCGCACGGGCTACAACGAGGATGAGGTCGACACCTTCCTCGACGAGGTCGAGGCGGAGCTGACGCGGCTGCTGGACGAGAACAGCGACCTGCGCCGGCAGCTCGACGAGGCCCGGCGTTCCGGCGGTGGTGGTCCGGGCGTGCCCGCGCAGATCCTCGAGGAGAACCAGGGCCTGCGCCGCCAGCTCGACGAGGCGCGTCGCCAGATCGCCCAGGCGCAGGCCCAGGCCGCCCAGGCCGCCCGGGAACGGGGCCAGCAGCCGCAGCCCACCGGGCCGCAGGGGCCGCAGCAGGGCGGCGCCCCCACAACGGTGATCTCAGCGGTGGGTACCTCCGGACCGCCCGCTCGGGCCGGCGGTAACCCGCAGGTGGAGGCCGACATCGAGCAGCGGGTCGCCCGTACCCTCGTGCTGGCCCAGCGCACGGCGGACGAGGCGCTGCGCGAGGCGCGCGCGGAGTCTGAACGCGCCCGCCGCGAGGCGAGGGCGGACGCGGACCGCATCATTGGTGAGGCCCGGGCGCACGTGGCCGAGCAGCTCGGCGGCTTGGAGGACGACAAGCGTCGCCTCGAGGGCCAGGTCGAGCAGCTTCGGGCGTTCGAGCGGGAGTACCGTACTCGGCTGCGGGCCTACCTGGAGATGCAGCTGCGGGACCTGGACGGCATGCCGACTCAGCCGGCCGTCGGTGCCGGCGGGCCACCGCGACCGGGCCTCAACCCGGGTGGTGGACCCACGCGGCCCGCGGTGGGCATGGGGCCCAGTGGCGCCCCGCAGAACCCCGCCCACCAGCCG
>NZ_CDWRCK010000335.1:0-3618 GCF_977927595.1 Frankia sp. CcWB3 | reverse complement strand
GTCGGGTACTGGGCCGTCGGGTACTGGGCACCCGGGTACGGGGCGAAGGCGGGGGAGGGTGTCGATCTCGGCCGGTTCGCCGTCAGCCGGTGGTAGGCACGCCGGGTTCGCTCGGCCAGCACGGCGGACAGGTAGGCCCAGCCCGGCGTGCCGGGCGGCGGCGGTGGTGTCACGACGGCTCGCACCTCCCGGACCAGCCCGCTGCCGAGGCATTCGAGGGCCTGCGGGGACAGCTCGTGTGCCCGGCCGAGGAACTGGCGGGCACGCAGGGCCAGAGCATCATCCAACCCGGTGAGGTCAAGGGTGGCGGCCCAGCCGACGAGCTGGGGCGGGACGGACGCCGGCACTCCGCCAGTGCGCGGCACGCTGGCCTGCAGGACGACCGTGCCGGCGAAGACGTCCCCCAGCCGCTTCGCGTGTTTCGACACCAGCATGCTGATCACTGCGGGCAGGCCCAGCAGCAGTCCGGGACGTTCGACGACCGCCCCGACCAGACCCCGGGCGAACGCGTGCCGGAAGTGGATGGGACCTCCGTCGTCGCGGACGACGCGCAGCCCCAGGGCCATCTTGCCGAGGGTCCGCCCGCGCGTCAGCGTCTCGCAGGTGACCGGGTACCCGAGCACGATGCCGACATAGACCAGCAGGAACACCGTGGCGATCAGGGCGTCGTTGTCGGGCCGCACGATCAGTAGGGCCGCGGCGCCGACCGCGTAGAGGATGTAGAGCTGGATGAGCAGGTCGAGCAGGCCGGCGATCAGACGGGAGCCCAGCCGAGCCACCCGCAGTTCGATGGTGATCGCTTCACCTGTGACGATCGCCTCACCCGTGAGGACACCCGTGCCGGCGAGACCGGCGGATCCCTTTCCCGTGACGACCTGGTTCATCTGGGCCCCCCGGGACCTCGATGGGTATCCGGACATCACTTTATGGCCTACGCCGCCCGGTTCGCTCCTCCTCGCCGGGTGGTGCCGCTGACAGCGGTGAGGACGGTTCGGACGCGTGCGGCTCGACGGTCTGCGAGGATCTCGACGGTCTGGGAGGATGAGGCCGTCATGGATCTTGATGCGTACGTCGCCGTGCACCGGCCGGAATGGGTCCGGCTTGGTCGGCTCGTCGACAAGGCCGGCCGGCCGCGGCGGATGGCACCGGACGAGCTCGACGAACTGGTCGAGTTGTACCAGCGCGCGGCTACCCACCTCTCGGTTATCCGCAGCCGGTCGTACGACACGACCCTGGTCGACGATCTGACGAACCTGGTGACGCGAGGCCGGGCGGCGGTGGGCGGCGCACCTGACCCCGGCTGGCACGTCGTCGGTCGTTTCTTCGCGGTGACGTTTCCGGTGGCCGTGTACGAACGCCGATGGTGGGCTGTCGCGACGGCGCTCGGCTCCCTGCTCGTCGCGCTGGCCGTCGGTCTGTGGGTCGTGCACGACGCCGAGGTACAGGCGAACCTGCGTGCGCCGGACGCGGTCGCGGATCTGTGCCGCCACGGCTTCGCGTCCTACTACACCGAGAATCCGGCCTCGTCCTTCGCTAGTCAGGTGTGGACGAACAACGCCTGGGTGTCCGCGCAGGCGGTGGTCTCCGGGGTGCTGCTGGGTCTCCCGACCCTGCTGGTCATGTTGCTGAACGCGCTGAATCTCGGCGTCGTCGGCGGATACATGACCAGCTGCGGGGAGAGCGGGCAGTTCTTCAGCCTGATCCTCCCGCACGGCCTGCTGGAGCTCACGGTCGTGTTCGTTGCGGGCGGGGTCGGGCTGCGTCTCGGTTGGACGATCATTGCACCGGGTCCGCGCAGGCGGGTGGAGGCCCTGGCCGCAGAGGGGCGCGCAGCGGTGGCCGTCACGATGGGGATGGCGCTCGTGCTGGCCGTCTCCGGGCTGATCGAGGCATTCGTGACCCCGTCGGGGCTGCCCACGGCGATCCGGATCGGGATCGGCGCGGTGGCGTTCGGCGGCTTCATCGCTTACGTCCGGCTGTACGGTAGCCGGGCGGCCGCGGCCGGAGAGACCGGTGACATCGACACCGGGCGCGGCGGCGCCGACCTGCTCCCGGTGGCCTGACCGCGCCGACCGGGGCCCGTGGCGGGCATCACATTTCTGGGGCGGCGGGAAGGCTGCCCGGCGATGTACCTGTTCGGTAGGTACAGGCGCGGCGCCCTGGGGTGAGCCGTGACGCCGACGAGAGGGAGCCTCATGACCACCGCGTTCGACCCGATCGATCTGGGCGGACTTCGCCTGGCAAACCGCATCGCACTGGCCCCCATGACCCGTAACCGGGCCCCCGGCGCAGTCCCGGCTCCGGCCACGGCCACCTACTACGCCCAGCGTGCCGGCGCCGGGCTCCTCATCACCGAGGGCACCCAGCCCTCCGTCGGTGGACAGGGTTACCCGAACACCCCGGGCCTGCACAGTGAGGAGCAGGTGCGGGCCTGGCAGCAGGTGACCGGCGCCGTGCACGAGGCCGGCGGAGTGATCTTTGTCCAGGTGATGCACGCTGGTCGCATCAGTCATCCCGACCTGCTGCCGGGCGGTCTCGTCCCGGTGGCCCCCTCGGCGGTCCGCCCGGCCGGCCAGGCGTTCACCGGCGAGGGTATGCAGGACTTCGTCATCCCGGCCGAGCTGACCGAGCAGGGCATCATCGAGATCATCGCCGATTTCGTCGCCGCGGCCCGTAACGCCGTCGAAGCCGGCTTCGACGGCGTCGAGATCCACGGCGCCAACGGCTACCTCGTGCACCAGTTCCTTGCCAGCGGCACCAACCGGCGCACCGACGGCTGGGGCGGCTCGGCGGTGGGTCGGATCCGGTTCGCTGTGGAGGTCACCCGGGCGGTCGCCGCCGCGATCGGCGCTCATCGGGTCGGCCTGCGGATCTCGCCGGGCACCACCTTCAACGACATCACCGAGGACGACGTGCGCGACACCTACGTCGCGCTGGTGGACGCGGTCGCTCCGCTGGGGCTTGCATACCTGCACATTGCGGAGAACACCGGGCGCGAGCTGACCCGAGAGCTGCGGGAGCGATTCGGCGGTCCGCTCGTCCTCAACCCGCTCACCCCCGACCACCCGACCGGGCCGGAGGAGCTGTCGCTCGTGGAGAACGGCACCACCGACATCCTCAGTTTTGGGACGCTGTTCCTGGCCAACCCCGACCTGCCCGTCCGGCTCGCGGCCGGCGGCCCGTTCAACTCGCCGGACCGCGCCACCTTCTACGGTGGCGACGAGCGCGGGTACACCGACTACCCGGCACTCGCCGATGCCGACGCCGATGCCGACTCTGTGGCCGTGACCGTGGTTCAGCAGGAGTCGCCCGAAGCCGGGCCGGTCGTCACCGCCTAGCGCGACAACCTGTACGCGCGCATGGCCGGGCGGTGGGAGGGGCATGGTGTGCCTTGGCCGGCTAAGAACCGCGGAAACCGGCCTCCTGGACAAGGGCGCGACGCGGTCGGTGCGATGTCCCGTGACGCCGCCTTGTCAGCGGCCATCCCTGGACCAGGCTGGTCAGAGTACCGTCTACCGCCACGGAACCACCCGGGGACACCGGGGCCGGCCCGGCCGGCACCTCGCGAAATCACCTTCGATGATTTCGCTGGGTAGTCGTCTAGATCTGGGTGGTCGT
>NZ_CDWRCK010000334.1:0-3633 GCF_977927595.1 Frankia sp. CcWB3 | reverse complement strand
CGAGGACCGTAACCCCATTTCCCGGTAATCTTCGCTGCGTGACTCGACGTCGACCGCGCCAGACCCGATGGCTGCCGTTCGCCGGCACCTCCCGCCCGTGGCCGGGGGCGCACCCCGCGCCGGGGTTGCGATCCAGGATCGCGCCGCGCCGGGTTCTCACCGTTGCTGGCCTTGCGCTGTTCGCGGTGCCGGTGTTCGCGGTGAGCGCCTCGGCCGGGGAGATCGGAACCCTCTACAACCCCGATCCGCTCACGGCCGTGCAGTCATGGGCGATCTACGGCGGCACCATCGTCGGTGGGTTCGTCATCGCGATCCTGCTGGCCGCGTGGTCGAGCCGCAAGAGCGGGCCGGTGCGCTACCGCCCGGGGCAGCCCTGGGAGCACGACGAGATCTGGATCGGCTCCAAGCCGGAGGAGATCGAGGGCGAGCAGGCGAAGACCGCCCTTCCCGGCGCGGGTGGTGCCAGTGGCAACTGGTGAGCCGTTCACCCACGAGCAGCTCGACCGGCTGAACCGGGCCCGGGAGCTCGCCGAGACGCATACCGGTATCCACGTCAGCATCCGGATCGGCGCGGTGCGCGGCGACGCCCGGCTCGCCGCCGAGCGGATCCTCGCGAACCTCGTCGACGACGCGGGGCGGGATGCCGCTGTGCTGATCCTCGTCTCGCCCGGGCAGCGGTTCGTGCGGATCGCCACGACCCCGGCCGCCAAGAAGCGGATCGGCGACTCGGCCGCCGGGCTCGCCGCGTTGACGATGGCCTCCAGCTTCGCGCTGGGCGGCCTGGTCGGCGGCCTGATCGCCGGTATCCGCCAGCTCGCGGACGCGGCAGGTGGCGCGGGCGGCGCAGCCGCCGGGACCCTCCCCCCGACGCAGCCTTCGTTGGCGGTCAGCCCGACGCCCTGACCCCGCTGGCCCCGGAGGAGCCGGCCCCGGCCGGGTCCTCCGGGGCCAGGCCGGCTCCGACCGGCGTGATGCGGGTACGGTACGCTACGTCGCCTCGATGTCCTTCTTGCGCGCGGCCAGCGCCCGGACGAGCCCGTCGCGGCCTTCCAGCAGGGCCCGCCGCAGGGGCGGAACCGGGTTGTGCTCGGCCAGGTAGGCGTCGACCTTCGCCACCGTCTCCGGTTCGATCACCGATGCCGGGAACAGCATCTGGGTGATGGTAGAAGCCATGTCGAAGCTGCGGGTCTCCCAGATCCCAGCGATCTCGTCGAAGAAACGGTCCACGTAGGGCCGGGTCAGCTCGAGCTGGTCGGAGATCCAGAAACCGCCCATCGTCGCGGCGGCCAAGTGGTTCGACAGGGTGTCCGAGTCCATGACCGCCGACCAGGCGGCCGCCTTCGCCGCCGCGGTCGGCCGTGCCGCCCGCGCGGTCGCCGCTCGCTTCTCGCCGGTGGCGGTGCGGTCGCGGGCGAGCTCCGCGTCGATCTCGGCGTCGGCGTACACGCCCCGCGCGACGAGCTGGGTCAGCAGGGTCCAGCGCAGCTCGGTGTCGAGCACGAGCCCCTCGATGACGTCGGTGCCCTCGAACAGCGCCCGGATCCGCGCCACCTGGTCGGCCTCCTCGGCCTGGGCGAAGGAGGTGGTGTAGACGAGCTGCAGGTCGCTGCCGGGGGCCGCGGCGCGCGCCAGCTCCTCGGCGCGTTCCGTCAGCGCGCGCAGCGCGGGCTTCCGGTTTGCCGGGTCACCGTAAGTGTCGATCGTCAAGTCCGCCTTGGCCAGCAGCGACTGCACCACGCCGATGTCGTCCTCGGCGGTCACCCCGGACAGCACGAGCCGGACGTAGTCGCGGGCGGCGAGTTCGGCGTCGCGGGTCATGTCCCAGGCCGCCGCCCAGCACAGCGTCCGGGGCAGTGACTGGGAGATGGCGCCGATCGACTCGACGAGCGTGGCCAGCGACCGCTCGTCGAGGCGCACCTTCGCGTACGTGAGGTCGTCGTCGTTGAGCAGGATCAGATCCGGCTGGCGGGCACCGACAAGCTTGGTGACCTCGGTGAGCTTGCCCGTCACGTCGAGCTCGACCCGTTCCCGCCGGACCAGCGCGCCGGTGGCGTCCCGATCGTAAAGGCCGATCGCGAGCCGGTGCGGGCGCAGCGTGCGCGAGGCGGTCGGCGGCGCCGACGCCGGCTCCTGCACCACGTCGAACGAGGTGAACAGGCCCGAGGAGTCGGTGAAGAAGCGCGGCCGCAGGGTGTTCGCGCCGGTGGTCTCCAGCCAGTCCGCGGACCAGGCGGTCAGGTTCCGCCCGCTGGCGTTCTCCAACTCGTCGAGCAGGTCGCGCAGCGACGTGTTCGCGTACTCGTAGCGGCGGAAGTACGTCCGCAGCCCGGCGAGGAACTCCTCCTGGCCGACCCAGGCCATGAGCTGCTTGAGCACCGAGGCGCCCTTGGCGTAGGTGATGCCGTCGAAGTTCGTCCGCACCGCGTCCATGTCCGGGGCGTCGGCGACGATCGGGTGCGTGGAGGAGAGCTGGTCCTGGCGGTAGGCCCAGCCCTTCTCCGCGTTGGCGAAGGTCGTCCAGCCGTTGGTGAAGCGGGTCGCGTTCACCTGGGCGAGGACCGACATGTAGGTGGCGAACGACTCGTGCAGCCACAGGTCGTCCCACCAGCGCATGGTGACCAGGTCACCGAACCACATGTGCGCCATCTCGTGCAGGATCGTCTCGGCGCGCCGCTCGCGGCGGGCTTCGGTCACCTTCGCCCGGAAGACATACTCCTCCAGGAAGGTCACGCAGCCGGCGTTCTCCATCGCCCCGGCGTTGAACTCGGGCACGAACAACTGGTCGTACTTGCCGAACGGGTACCGGTAGTCGAACACCCGGTGGTAGAAGCCGAACCCAGCCTTGGTGATCTCGAAGAGCTCGGCGGGGTCGAGGAACTCGGCCAGCGATCGGCGGCAGTAGAGGCCCAGGTCTATGCCGTCGTGGTGGTCGCGGACCTCGTGGTATGGGCCGGCGACGAGCGCGGTGATGTACGTCGACATCACCGGGGTGGTCAGGAAGCGGATGGTGCGCACCCCGATCGCAGCCTCCGCCGCCGCGGCGACTGCGCTGTTGGAGATCGCCTTCCATTCCGCCGGGACGGTGACCGTGAGGGTGAACGTCGCCTTGAGGTCGGGCTGGTCGAAACAGGCGTACATCCGGTGCGCGTCGTACGTCTCGAACTGGGTGTAGAGGTAGACGGCCTCGTCCACCGGGTCGACGAAGCGGTGCAGGCCCTCACCGGTGCGGGAGTAGATGCCGTCCGCCACCACCGTGAGCCGGTTCGACTCCGCGAGGTTGTCGAGCCGGATCCGCTCGCCGTCGAACACCGTGGCGGGGTCGAGCGGCGCCCCGTTGAGAACGACCTCGTCGACCTTCGCGGCGGCGAGCTCGATGAACGTCGACGCCCCGGGCTCGACGCAGGTGAAGATGACCGCGGTCGACGTGCGGAAGGTCTCGTGGCCGGTCGTCAGGTCGAGTTCGACGTCATAGGAGGCGACGTTGAGCAGGCGGGCGCGCTCGCGCGCCTCGTCGCGGGTGAGGTTGTTGGGCACCCGGTTCCTTTCGGACGGCACGGACTTGCAGGACTGCGACACGGTCATCACCGTGTTCCCAGTCTCCCACGCCGATGAGGAGAACGGTCGCCGCCGGGG
>NZ_CDWRCK010000333.1:0-3636 GCF_977927595.1 Frankia sp. CcWB3 | reverse complement strand
TAGCGGGAGCTACTCGGGTCTCTGGATAGAACAGTTATGGGAGGTACGTTCGGTAATGTCCGTTCGTGGGGACGGCACACCCGTCACCAGAACAGCGCCGGGCGGGAAGCACGATGAGGTGGTGGGTAGCCGGGCAGAGTCGGACGTGATCGGGGATCCGGTGATACCGGCCCGGTGCGGCGGGGCAGGAAGGGGCGGACCGTGCGGATCGGACGGCTGGGACCGGTCGGCTGGCTGTTCGTCGTCGCGATCGTCCTGGTCGGGGGCACCCTGGTGGTGAACAGGACCTCCGACGACAGGCCACGGGTGGCGTTGTGGGGCGACTCGCTCGCCTGGGAGGCGGGTAGCGCCTTCGACGAGGCGGCCCGCGCGGACGGCGGGACCGCCGTGCTGGTGCGCACCTGGGGTGGCACGGCGCCCTGCGACTGGCTCATGGACATCCGCGACCAGGCGCGGCGTTGGCGGCCGACCACCGCGGTTCTGGTGTTCTCCGGCAACCAGGTGACGCCCTGCATGCAGGGTCGTGACCTGGTGACGGCCTACCGGGAGGACGTGACGAAGGCCGTCAAGATGCTGACGAATCAGGGCATCGGAGTCGTCCTCGTGGATGCGCCGCCACGGCGTGACCAGACGGTCGACGAGGCCGGGATGACCCTGTTGGACCGCCTGTGGCGCCAGATCGCCGCAGAGCACGAACGTACCCGGGTGGTCCCCGCGGGCCGGGTGCTGACCATGAACGGCCGGTTCACCTCGACGATGCCCTGTGCCGCGGGCGAGACCTGCGAGCCCGGGGGGGTCGTCACAGTCCGCAGCCCCGACGGGGTCCACTTCTGCCCGTTGCTCCAGAAACCGATGACGGCCTGCCCAGTCCCGTCCCCTGGCGCCGTCCGCTTCGGCACCGCGATCGCTCGGGAGACCCTCCAGCTGGCCGAGGGCTGACCGCCAGCCGACCGACCAAGGGCCGACCGGGCGGGATCCACCATCTTCCGGGACTTCCGGGACTTCCCGGGGCTTCCCGGGACTTCCGGGACTTCCGGGACTTCCGGGACTTCCGGGACTTCCGGGACTTCCGGGACTTCCGGGACTTCCGGGACTTCCGGGACTTCCGGGACTTCCGGGACTTCCGGGACTTCCGGGACTTCCGGGACTTCCGGGACTTCGTGGGACCTCGTCGAGAATCCGCCGGCATGTTCAGGCGACCTTGCGGTGCATCCCGATCCGACGGCCGCTCAGCGAACGACGATGATTACCCAGCTCGTCGTGCCAGGAGAGGAACGTCTGATCGGACGCGCCGACCTGGGAGAGCTTGTAAGCGAGTTCGGCGGCGAGCGCCTCGACCTGGTGCGGCCGGTGGACCCGGACCCACAGACCGTGCTCGTCGAACGCGGCGACCCTGGCGCGGTCCCGCAGGTCGGCGTCCAGCTGGTCGGCGAGTTCACCGGGTGTGGCGATTCCGCTGGGCAGCCGTGGCCAGGCGATCTCCATCAACAGACCGTTCGCCTTCATGATCCCCTCCTCTGATCGCCGCCGGCCCCGGGTGACCGCTCGGCCGATCGGGGCGACGGGCGGGCTTGCTCGTCGCCCCGTGAGGGCATCCCCTCAGGCTTGAGGGCGAACCATGACATTACGGAATGAGGCCGCCCTCGCCGGTCAGCCAGCCGCTTGACGGTCAGCCAGCCGCTCGCCGATCCGCACCGCTGTCCGCGGTCGGGCTGAGATCCGCGGGCGTGACGGACTCCGCGGGCGTGACGGACTCCGCGGTGAAGGCGGCCCACAGGCGGGAGTACGGGCCGCCGGCGTGCACCAGCTCGGCGTGCGGCCCCTGCTCGACCACCCGGCCGTCCGCCATCACGACCACCCGGTCGGCCCGGGCCGCCGTGGTGAGCCGATGGGCGATGACGATCGTGGTCCGCCGGGTGGCCACCGCCTCCGAGGCGGCCGTGACCGCCGCCTCCGTCGCGAGGTCGAGCGCCGCGGTCGCCTCGTCGAACAGCAGGATGTCCGGGTCGGCGAGCTCCGCGCGGGCGAGCGCCAGGAGCTGACGCTGGCCGACGGACAGTCCCCGGCCGCGTTCGCCGACCAGATGATCGTAGCCGTCGGCCAGGCGGGTGATGAACGCGTGGGCGCCGACTGCCCGCGCCGCCGCCACGACCTCGGCGTCGGAGGCATCCGGCCGAGCGTAGGCGATGGCGTCCCGGACCGTCCCGGAGAACAGGAACGGCTCCTGCGGAACGACACCGAGCCGTCGCCGGTAGGCGGGCAGGTCGAAGTCGCGCACGTCGACGCCGTCCACCCGCACCGCACCCTCGGTCACGTCGTAGAACCGGGCGATCAGCTTCACCACCGTGGACTTGCCCGCGCCGGTCTCCCCGACCAGGGCGACTGTCTCCCCCGGGGCGATGCGCAGGCTCACCCCGTTCACGGCGTTTCCCGCCGGCCCGGAGTTCTCCGCCCGCGCGGCGGTGCTTCCCGTGTAGGCGAACCGGACGCCGGCCAGGACCACCTCGCCGGCCAGCCGCCCGACCGGCCGCGGGTGCTCGGCCGGCGGCGTCGAGGTCGGAGTCCGCAGCAGCTCGGAAAGCCGGCGCAGCCCGACCCGGGCCTGCTGATAACCGTCGAGCACCTGGGACAGTTGCTGCACCGGCGCGAAGAAGAGGTCCACATAGAGCAGGAACGCGAGTAGTGCTCCCGGCGACAGGGATCCGCCGACGGCAAGGTGGACGCCGATTCCCAGCACGAGAGCACCCGCGACCCGGGAGAGGAACTCGACGAACGGGAAGTAGAGAGCGATCATCCGTTGTGCCCGCAGCCGCGAGCGGCGGTAGCTGTCCGCGAGCTCGCGGAACCTCGCCTGGTTGACCGCTTCCCGGCCGAACGCCTGGGCGATGCGCAGGCCGGTCAGGTTCTCCTGCAGCGATGCGTTGACGGCGCTGACTCGTTCCCGGGACTCGGTGTAGGCGGCGGAGGAGCGACGCCGGAACACCACCGTCGCCACGACCAGGATCGGCAGTACGGCGACGACGACCAGGGCGAGCTCGGCGTCCAGCACGATCAGCGCCACCAGGACGCCGAAGAAGGACAGCAGGCTGACGATGGCGGTGGTCAGGCCGGTCTGCAGGAAGGTCGACAGGGCGTCGACGTCGGTCGTCATCCGGGTCATGATCCGGCCGGCGAGCTCGCGCTCGTAGTAGTCGAGCCCGAGGCGCTGCAGCTGCGCAAAGGTCTTCACCCGCAGGATGTAAAGCAGCCGCTCCCCCATCCGGCCCGTGACACGGGTCTGCCACACCTGCACCGCCCAGTTGACCAGTACCACCGCCAGCGCGACACCGGCGGTGGCGAACAGGACGTCACGTGCCCCGACACTCACACCGGCGTCGACGGCATGCCGCACCAACGCCGGCAGGGCGAGACCCGCGACGGCGTCGGCCGCCACCAGCAGCAGGCCCAGGACGAGCGGCCAGCGGACCACGGCCAGCAGCCGGTGCAGCGAGAATGCCGGGTCGGGGGCGGCCGCCGCAGCCTGGTCGACCCGCGGCTCATCGAGCGCCGGGGGCAGGGCGTCGACCCGGGCGAGCAGGTCGGGGGTCGCCGGCATGTCACCGAAGGGGCCCCCGCCGCCGAGCCCCCGGCCGAGAC
>NZ_CDWRCK010000332.1:0-3694 GCF_977927595.1 Frankia sp. CcWB3 | reverse complement strand
TGCCCGCCGACCCGGCTCCGGTGTGGCCGGCGGGTCCCGGATCGGGCCTGCTGCGCAGCGAACCGGCCCGGGGGACGTGCCGGGTCGTGTGCTTCGGCCCTCGTCATGATCGCGGGCTCGTCGACATGACTCCGGCCGAGGTCCGGGCGGTCGTGGACACCTGGGCGGCGCAGGAGGAGGAACTCTCCCGCACCTGGCGCTGGGTGCAGGTCTTCGAGAACCGCGGCACCGCGATGGGCGCGTCGAACCCGCACCCCCACGGTCAGATCTGGGCCTGCGACGTGTTGCCCGATGAGCCGGCCGCCGAGGACGCGCGGCAGCGGGAGCACTTCGCCCGGTCTGGCAGCTCCCTGCTGATGGACTACGCCGAGATCGAGACGGCGGCGGGGGAGCGGGTGATCCTGGCGGAGGAGCACTGGCTCGTCGTCGTGCCGTTCTGGGCGCTGTGGCCGTTCGAGACCCTGCTCCTGCCCCGGCATCCGGTCGACCGCCTCGCCGCGCTCTCCGACGACCAGCGGGACGGGCTGTCCCGCCTGCTCGGCCGCCTCCTCACCGGCTACGACGCCCTGTTCGACCATCCCTTCCCGTTCTCGATGGGCTGGCACGGGGCTCCCGGGCCGCATCCCGCGCCCGGACCCCGGCCGGGGCCGGGGCCGGGGCCGGGCCTTGATCCTGGCCGGGGACCCGGCGATCCACCCGCGGCGTTCTGGCAGCTGCACGCCCACTTCTATCCGCCGTTGCTGCGCTCCCCGACCATTCGCAAGCATCAGGTCGGCTACGAGATGCTCGCCGACGTGCAGCGCGACCTCACCCCGGAGGCAGCCGCGGACCGGCTGCGCGCCGTCATGGCTCCCGTCGCGGCGGACCGGGCCTGAGCCGAGCCCGCGCGGCCGTGGTCATCCCGCGTGCCGCAGGGCCCACGACTCCCCGACACTGGCGTCATGAGAGCCGCCGAGCATCCGGCCACCGAGCGTGCGGTGCGCGCGTTCGTCGAGACCTACGGAGAGCGGCCCACCCACCTCGTCCGCGCG
The DNA here is from genome assembly GCF_977927595.1 of Frankia sp. CcWB3. Classification (NCBI taxonomy): domain Bacteria; kingdom Bacillati; phylum Actinomycetota; class Actinomycetes; order Frankiales; family Frankiaceae; genus Frankia; species Frankia sp. CcWB3. Next base: position 2,663 of record NZ_CDWRCK010000332.1, on the reverse strand, counting down.
CCCGCCCGGGTAAACCTCATCGGCGAGCACACCGACTACAACGACGGCTTCTGTCTTCCGGTGGCCATCGACCGGGAGCTGTGCATCGCCTTGCGCCGTAACGAGGCACCCGAGCTCCGGCTGGTGTCCGAGCAGGATGCGGTGCCCGCCGTGATCCCGCTGCCGCCGCCGGGCCTCGATACCCCGGTGTCCGCCCGGGCACCCGGATGGGTCCGGTATGTCGAAGGCGTCGCGGTGATGCTGGCCGCCGAGTCGGCCTCCCGTGCCGCCGCCGGGTCAGGCTTCCCGGCCGGAGGGGGCCCGGTGCCCTGGCGTGGCACGCTGGCCAGCGACATCCCCGTCGGCGCGGGACTGTCCTCCTCGGCCGCGCTGGAGCTGGCCGTCGCCCTGACCGGTGCGCATCTCGCCGGGTTGACGCCCTCGCCGACGGAGCTCGCGCTGCTCGCCCAGCGGGCGGAGAACCTCTGGGTGGGGGCGGCGACGGGCCTGCTCGACCAGCTCGCCTGCGCCGCGGGCGTGGCCGGCCACGCGCTGCGGATCGACTGCCGCACGCTGACGACCGAGCCGGTGCCGCTGCCGGGCGGGCTGGCCGTGGTGGTCATCGACACCGGCTCGCGCCGACAGGTGGTGACCAGCGAGTACGCCACCCGACGGGCGGAGTGTGAGCGGGAGGCGCGGGCGCTGGGCGTCGCCGCGTTGCGGGACCTCACGCCCCGGTCGATGGACGAGGCGGTGGCCCGGCTCGGCAGGTCCGCCCGGTCGGATGGGACAACCCGGCCGGGCGGAGCGGCCGGCGGGACCGGTCTGGACCCGGTCGCGCTGCGCCGGGCCCGGTTCGTCGTCGCCGAGAACGCCCGGGTCGACGCCGTCGCCGCGGCACTGCGCGCGGGCGACGCCCCAACGGCCGGGCGGCTGTTGCTGGCGGGGCATCGCGGGATCCGGGAGGACTTCGAGGTGTCGGGTCCGGAACTCGATGCGGCGGTCCAGGCGGCTCCGGGGTGCTTCGGCGCCCGGATGACCGGCGGTGGTTTCGCGGGCTGTGCGGTGGCCCTCGTCGACCGGTCCCGGCTGACCGCCTTCACCGAGGCGTTCGAACCGGCGTATGCCGCACTCACCGGCCGGTGGGCCGTGCTGCACGTCTGCTCGGCGGTCGCCGGCACGTCCGTCCTGGACCTCGGGTAGCGACCGGGGAACGTCCGTCCCACCAGCTACGCCGTCGACGTCAGCCGCCGCACCCCAAAACCTGACTGACCACCTCAACCGGCACGATCTATCAGCGTGACCACATCCGTTCTCCTGATCACAGGGGCTTCCTCCGGCATCGGCGCCGCAACAGCGCGACTCGCCGCCAGCAAAGGGTGGCGCCTCATCCTCGCCGCCCGCTCTCACCATGCCCTTCACGAACTTGCCGCGGAACTGGGCGGCCCAGCCCGGGCCGTGGCAGCCCCCTGCGACATCAGCGACTGGGACCAGGTCACCACTCTGCCCACGCTCGCCCACGGCGCGTTCGGCCGACTCGACGCGGTGTTCGCCAACGCCGGCTCCTTCACCGCCACCTCCTTCCTGCGCGGCACCGGATCCCCGCAGCAGTGGCGCGAGATGGTGCTGACCAACGTCTACGGAACCGCCCTCGTCGCCCGGGCCACCCTGCCCACCCTCGTGCAGTTCCGGGGACACTTGGTGCTCACCGGTTCGGTGGCCGGCCGCATCACCGTCCCCGGGCAGCTCTACTCCGCCACCAAGTGGGCCGTCACCGCCATGGCCCAGTCCATCCGAGCCGAGGTCACCAGTACCGGCGTGCGTGTCACCCTCATCCAGCCGGGACTCGTTAAAGCCGGCGAAACATCGCCCGACCGGGCCACCGACCCGAAACTCGGCACCACTGACGTCGCCCGTGCGGTCCTGTTCTCACTCGAGCAATCCGACACCGTCGATATCAACGAGATCGTCGTCCGGCCCACCGGTCAACAGCCACACCGCTGAAGGTCCACCTGGCCCGTCCAGCAGATAGGGGATGGAGTGGCTCGGCGTCGAGATAGGCAACCAGGACTCGATACTCTAAAATTCCGATCATGGCTCTGACCTGGGCCGTTGCACTACCGCCGGATCGCTGCAGAATCGGCCCACGATCCACCGCCGATCATGCCTTCAACCTGCGACTTTACTTTCGGGGTCGGGTCGCTGATCATCCCTGGAGGGATCGTGGTGGGGCACGGCGGGCCGGTAGCGGTGGGATCATGACTGGGAGCCTCAGGGACGGGAGAAGACTGTGATGTCCGAGGAAACCGCTGGCCCGTCAGGTGAATCTGCGGCCGAGCGTGAATCGGGGGCGCGGCCGCCAGCCGGTCGGGAACCGTCCGGGCAGCCGGCGCCCGATGCCGACGCGGGGCGCGACGCCGATACGGGGGCGGATGAGGCTCGGGCGACGTTTGAGGGCAGGTTCGACCTCCGTCCGGTCGACTGGGACGGCTCGTTCTCCCGAGTATGGAACGCGCGGCATGGCCAGGAGTTGACGAATGAGCTTGCCGCCGAACAGGAGCGGCGGGAGAACCAGAAGCGGATCGAGGAGTACTGGCGGGAAGCACGGGAGCAGATGAACGCCGAGTTGGCTCGGGAGGAGGCACGGCGCTGGGAGGAGGACCGCGAGCGGGCGGTGGCGGAGG
>NZ_CDWRCK010000331.1:0-3703 GCF_977927595.1 Frankia sp. CcWB3 | reverse complement strand
GTCTGGAGGGGGCCGGCCGGCCTGGAGGGGTCGGGGGTTCAGGCGGCGAGCCCGTGCCGCGCGTCCGCTGCCTGACAGCTGACGACCAGTTCGCCGTCGTGGGCGTCGACGCGCACCGTTCCGCCTTCGGTGACCTCGCCGCGGAGCAGCGCGCGGCCGATGCGGGTTTCGACGTCGTGGGAGATGTAACGGCGCAGCGGCCGGGCGCCGTAGACCGGGTCATATCCCGCCCGGACGATCAGACGCCGGCCGGCGTCGGTCAGCTCGAGGGTGATCCGCCGCTCGGCCAGGCGTCCGCGCAGGTCAGAGAACTGGAGATCGACGATCCGCTCGAGCTGGGGTAGGCCCAGCGGCCGGAACAGGATGATGTCGTCGATCCGATTGAGGAACTCCGGGCGGAAGTGCCCGCGCAGGTCGGCCATCACCCGGGCCTGCGCGTCGGGTCTGATTTGCCCGTCAGAGTCGACGCCGTCGAGCAGGTAGGGGGAGCCGATGTTGGAGGTCATGATGATGACGGTGTTGCGGAAGTCAACCCGGTGTCCCTGGGCGTCGGTGACGCGGCCGTCATCGAGGATCTGCAGCAGGACGTTGAACACGTCGGTGTGTGCCTTCTCGATCTCGTCGAAGAGCACCACCGCGTAGGGCTTGCGTCGGACCGCCTCGGTGAGCTGGCCGCCCTCCTCGTAGCCGACGTAGCCGGGGGGAGCGCCGACGAGCCGGCTGACCGTGTGCCGTTCCTGGTACTCGCTCATGTCGAGGCGGGTCATGTTCTCCTCGGTGTCGAACAGGGCGGCGGCCAAGGCCCTGGCCAGCTCGGTCTTGCCGACGCCGGTGGGTCCGAGGAAGATGAACGAGCCGATGGGCCGGCGGGGGTCGCGGATGCCGGAGCGGGCCCGGATGATCGCGTCGGTGACCAGCGTGACGGCCTCATCCTGGCCGACGACCCGCTGGCGCAGGGTGTCGTCGAGGCACAGCAGCTTCTCGCGTTCGGTCTCGCGCAGCCGGGAGACCGGGATGCCGGTCCAGGCCGCGACGATCTCGGCGATCTCCTCGTCGGTGACGACCTCGCGCAGCAGCCGCTGCTCGCCCTGTTTGGCGGCGAGCCGGTCCTCCTCGGCCGCGAGTCGCCGTCCCAGCTCACCCAACCGGCCGTAGCGCAGCTCGGCGGCCCGGTTCAGGTCGTAGGCTTCCTCGGCTTCCTCGGCTTCGCGGCGCACCCGTTCGAGCTCCTCGCGTAGCTGCTGAACCCGCCGGATCGCCTGGCGTTCGGCATCCCACTGGGCGCGCTTGGCATCGGCCTCGGCGCGCAGGTCGGTGAGCTCCCGGCGCAGCTCGGCCAGCCGGGTCTCGCTGGCCGGGTCGGTCTCCTTGGCCAGGGCGGCTTCCTCGATTTCCAGGCGGGTGACCCGCCGGGTGATCTCGTCGAGCTCGGCGGGCATCGAGTCGATCTCGGTGCGTAGCCGGGCGCAGGCCTCGTCGACCAGGTCGATCGCCTTGTCCGGCAGGAATCGGTCGGTGATGTAACGGTAGCTCATCGTGGCAGCGGCGACCAGTGCGCCATCCTGGATCTTTACTCCGTGGTAGATCTCGAAGCGTTCCCGCAGCCCGCGCAGGATCGAGATGGTGTCCTCGACGGTGGGCTCGTCGACCATGACCGGCTGGAAGCGGCGTTCCAGTGCGGCGTCGGACTCCACGCGCTTGCGGTACTCGTCCAGCGTCGTTGCGCCGATCATGTGCAGCTCGCCGCGGGCGAGCATCGGCTTGAGCATGTTGCCGGCGTCTATGGCGCCTTCGGCCGCGCCGGCTCCCACCACGGTGTGCAGCTCGTCGACGAAGAGCAGAATGCGGCCCTGGGCGGCCTTGATCTCGGCCAGCACGGCCTTGAGCCGCTCCTCGAACTCGCCGCGGTACTTGGCGCCCGCGACCAGGGATCCCAGGTCCAACGCGAAGATCGTCTTGCCGCGTAGTCCTTCCGGGACGTCGCGGTGGACGATGCGCTGCGCCAGGCCCTCCACGATCGCGGTCTTGCCGACGCCCGGATCGCCGAGCAGCACCGGGTTGTTCTTCGTCTTGCGGCTGAGGATCTGGATGACGCGGCGGATCTCGGCGTCGCGGCCGATGACCGGTTCCAGCGTGCCGTCGCGGGCCTGGACAACCAGGTCGCGGCCGTACTTCTCCAGCGCCTCGTAGGTGGCTTCCGGCGTCGCGGAGGTGACCCGCTGATGGCCGCGTACCTGGGTGAGCGCGGCGAGGAACGACTCCCGGGTGATCCCATGCTCCGCCAGCCGCCTCCCGGCCTCGGTGGCCGACCCCTCCTCGGCTAGCGCGAGGAGAAGGTGTTCCACCGAGACGTAGTCGTCCCTGAGCCGCCCGGCCTCGCGCTCGGCCGCATCCAGCAGCCGGGACAGCCGCTGGGTGAGGAACACCCGCCCGGGGGCGGCGCCCGGCCCGCTGACCTTCGGCCGCCGGGCCAGGTCGGCTTCGACGGCGGCGGCCAGCGCGGCGGAGTCGGTGCCGGTCTGCCCGATCAACCGGGGGATCAGCCCGTCCGGGGCCTGCAGCAGGGCGAGGAGCAGATGCTCGCCGTCGACCTCGGTGTGCCCGAGCGCGGTCGCCCTGGCCTGCGCCGCGGCCAAGGCCTTCTGGGACTTCTGAGTCAGCCGGTTCATGTCCACGGCGGTGTGCTCCTTGCGGCTGTCGGAGATCGAGCGGCCTGGTCACCGCGCAGCGCGGCTTCCAGCAGGTCGATGCGGTCGAGCAGGTCGAGGACGAGACCGATCGCGGCGTAGTTCAGGCACAGGCCGGCCCGCAGCCGTTGGATCCTCGCGATCGTCGCCGGGGTGTCCGGGGCGAACCACAGCGTCCCGGTGGCGTCGCGGGAGGCCTCCAGCAGGCCGAGCGCCACGAACCGGCGGACCAGGTCGGGATGCAGCCCGCCGCGGCTGGCGACCGTCTCCACGGTCAGCTTCCGGGCTGGTGCCAGCGGGTAACGCGGCCGGGTGATCGGCGACGGCGCCGTCCGCTGCTGCGACGGGGATGGGATGGTCATCGCCAGGATCCCTTGCTCGGATCGGACTTTCTGGGGTTGGAGTTTCTCGGGTCGGAGTTTCTCGGGTCGAAGGTCGAGGTGGCCGCCAGTTCTCCGAACAGCGCCCGCTCCCGGTCGGTCAGCGTCGGCGGCACTGCCACGCTGACCTCGGCGTAGAGGTCGCCCGGCCGTCCCGACGGATTCGGCAGGCCCTCGCCACGCAGCCGCAGCCGGCGGCCACTCGACGAACCCGCCGGGACGTGGACCTTGACCTCGCCGCCGGGAGTGCTGGTCGAGACCGTCGCGCCCAGCGCCGCCTCCCACGGGGTGACCGGTAGCTTCAGCTGGATATCGCGGCCGCCCACCCGATAGCGGGGGTGCAGTGCGATCCGTACCCGCAGGTAGAGGTCGCCGGGCGGGGCGTCACCGCTGCCACGGCCGCCCTGCCCGGCCAGCCGGATCCGCTGACCGGCCACCACCCCCGCGGGGATGCTGACCTGGTAAGAACGCGGCCCGTCCGAGCCGGTCAGCGTGACCCGGCGGCGACCACCCCGGTACGCCTCCTCGACCGTCAGGCTGAGCTCGGCTTCCTGGTCGGCGCCCGGGATCGGCCCGGCCGCGCCACGGGCCCCGAAAAGGGTTCCGAACAGATCCTCGAATCCGGCTGTGCCGAAA
>NZ_CDWRCK010000330.1:1519-4004 GCF_977927595.1 Frankia sp. CcWB3 | reverse complement strand
AGCCCGCACCGCCTGCACCGCCCACCCAGCCCGCACCGCCCGCCCGGACCGGGGTCAGGGAAGAGATCGTCGCCGTGCTGCTCTGGGCGTCCGAGCCGATGTCGGCGGCGGAGATCGCCGACCAGATCGGCCGGGACCGGTCCACGGTCCAGCGGTACCTCAAGGATCTCAAGGAGGCCGGCTACGTCACCATGATCTTGGACGGCGGGTCCCGCGGGCGTCCCAGACACCTTTACCGATGGCTCGGCAAACCCTGGCCCCCGCCCGCCCGAACCCCTAACGGCCACGGCCGGGTACCCGGAGTATCTCTGTTTTCTCCTCTCCTTCCCCCGGGTACCGGGCCCGGCCAGGGCGGGCCGCCGCTCGGACCTGGGCCGGCTATGACTACCGCGACGGTGGGCGCACCCTCGAAGGCGTCGCCATCCGTGTCGCCCAACGGGTTGCAGCGATCTGGCGCAACCACACGACCGGCCTCTTCCAGCGGGCATGGGTACCGTCGAGGAGGCGGCAGGGAAGGCCTACGGCGTGCCTACCGGGAGAGTTGCCGGGGTAAAGCCGGGCACCGCCCCTACTAGTCGGTACACGGTGAACATGAGAACCGTTCCGGTCTCGCCCACCCGCGCCCGCCCGCGTCCAGTGGGACGGCGAGCAGGCCCACGGCCGGCTGACCGTCCGGGCGAGGCGGAGCCGTCGTAGGTCGCGGTAGGGACCGTCCTTGCGGGCGCCCCCGCACAGATCCCAGCGTGCGGGATTACCGCACTGGGCTCCTGCCTCGGGTTCTGGCGTCGAAGCGCACGCTCGGCATCGGGTGGCGTGGGCGGGCGGGTGGTAGCCATCGGTCGGCATGGCGCCCCATGCGCGCCCAGGCCAGTCGCGTGCGCTGGCTTCGTCGGCGAAGCGCCTTGAACCAGTGCCGTGTCGCCTGGGTGCGGAAGGACGCGACCGCGTCCGTGTTGCCGCGCACGGCGTAGTAGTTGAGATGCCCAACCACCACTGCGTAGCCACTGCCCTTGAACCGGGACGGGTTGGTGCCGGCGCCGCTTCAGTTCCTCCTTGATCTCTTTGAGCTTCGCCCGCATCCGCCTCTTGTCCGTGACGCGCCTCACCCAGAAGTGCCCCTTCTTGGACGTCGCGCACAGATGTGTGAACCCCAGGAAGGTGAACGTCTCCGGCTTCCCGAGACCGTGGGTCTTCCGCCAACTGGCCGCGTAGCGACCGAACTGGATCAGCCGGGTCTTGCCGGGGTGCAGTTCCAAACCGAACCTGGCGAACCTCTCGCGCAGGTCGACGAGAAACCGACGGGCGTCGTCCTCGTACTCGAAGCCGGTGATCGCATCGTCGGCGAAACGGACAACGATCATCTGTCCGCGTGCCTTGTGTCTGCGCCACCGTTGAGGCTCTCCGCAGTTAGCCAGAGGTCGTAGTCATCTGATTACGTAGCGGTCGCGTGGGTAGTTACGGTCGGTCGCCACTGCGGGCGGGCAGCGCGGGAGGCGGTGTACCGGGCCCTGAGTTGCTGGTTGGCGACGTTGGACATCCCGAACGCCACCCGGTAGATCAGCTTCGTGAGGCGGTTGACTCCCTCGGCGGCCGCGTTGGAGATCCCGTGGTGGACAGCGTTCGTGATCTCCTCGAGCCAGGTGTTGAGGGTCTCGGTCGCGGTGACGAGTTCGGGGATGCTGGTGCCGAAGGTCGCGACGTAGTCGAGGAAGCGGAACGGTGTGCGCGATCTCGGTGCGGGTGACCGGCCGGCCGGTCCGTGACGGGGAGAGCGCGAGCGCCCTGAGCAGCCGGTTCTTCGCGGTCCAGGCGACGCGCAGGTCGTAGGCGGCGTCGCCGTCGATCGCGACGAGCTCGCCGAGCCCGTCGAGGATCTTCCGTCGGCCGCGGTCCGAGAGCCGCTCAGGACCGTAGCGCAGCGCGTTGTTGAGCTGGGACTCGACGTCGGTGGCCCGGCCGCGCCGGTCGTGGAGCTGGTGACTGATGCGTCATCGCACGTCATCGCACATCCTGCCCAGGTGCTGGGCCACATGAAAATGATCGGCCGCGACCATCGCGTGCGGGAGGGCCTCGCGGGCGACGGCCCGGTACGTCGTCGACATGTCGATCGTGACCGCCCGGATCCCGTCACGCCAGGCCGCCGGCTGGGCCCGGAGCCAGGCGATCACGGGGGCCCTCGCCCGGGTCTCGACCACGCCGAGCAGGCCGTGCCCACCCGCGGAGACGAACGCGCCGTGCGCCGTGTGCCAGGCCACCCGCGCCCACCGCGCGGCCACACCATCCGTCTCGAACTCCAACACCTCGGCCACGAACCCCGGCAACCCCAGCACCGCCGCCACCGCACGACCAGCCGTACCCCCGAACAACAACGCACCCGTTCTTCCGGCGATCACGGACCTTAGACAAGTCGCGATCTTTCCGGATGGGCGGGTGCGTCCCTTTACAGCCCCAGGAGCCATCACGCTCCGTCACAACGACAGGTTGC
>NZ_CDWRCK010000330.1:0-1222 GCF_977927595.1 Frankia sp. CcWB3 | reverse complement strand
CCCCGGGGCACACCAGCGTCATGGCGGCCAGCGGCGGCCAGCGGATCCTGTTCTTCGGTGACGCGATCACCTGCCCGCACCAGTTACACCACCCGAGCTGGCACAGCGTTGGCGACGTCGACGTCAAGCTTGCGAACCACAGCCGGGAGTGGATCTGGAACGAGCTGTCGAAGCCAGGAACCGACGGGGTCGGCTCACACTTCCCGCAGGCACAGGAGGGCACCCTCGCACTCCACGAAGGGCGAGCGTGGTCAGCCTGAAACTCACCGGGAGGGCCCGGCGCGCCCGGGCAGCCGAGCCACGGGCCCTCCCGCACCTACCAAGCAGCGAGATGAAGATCGGTGAGTACTCCAAGCCGTGTCGTCGACGTCGCCCGGCCGCCGTTCACATTGCCGTTCACATTGCCGGTCGCCTGCGTCGCCGGGGGATTCGTCATGACGGCATGAGCTGGCGAATGACGGCTGGCTCGGTCAGGGACGGGGTCACCAGGAGAGGGCGCCCTTCCGCCGGCCACGGCAGGGGTGTGCTCTGCGGCCAGTCTCCGGTGGTAACGACGATGACCGCCAGACCGGCCCGCTGCGCGGCGATTGCCCCGATCCTGGAGTCCTCGACGGCGACCGCGTCGCGCGGATCAACTCCCAGGGCCGAGCAGGCGGTTAGGTAGACCTCCGGGTGAGGCTTGGGTAGGTCGACATCGTCCGCGGCGATGGTCGCGTCGAACGCCACATCGAATCCCGCGCCGGTGAGCATCGCGACGAGTACATCGGCCGGGCTGTTCGAGGCGACCGCCATCGGTACGCTGCCGCTCAGGCCAGCGAGCAGGGCGGCCGCGCCCGGCATGGCGCGAGGAGGGTCACGTTTCACCGCCTGCCGCAGCGAACGGTGAAGCACCGATGCGATCAAGGCAGCTTCGTGTTCCTGGTTGCCCCAGCGCGCGATCCGCGCGGCCCCCGACGCGACGGAGCTGCCGACCAGCTGCCCGCGCATCACGTCGTCCAACTCGAAGGAGACGGCCGCGGCTGCCTCGTCGAACGCGGTGGCCCATGCCGCCGTGCTGTCCACGAGCAATCCATCGCAGTCGAACAGCACCGCGGCTGGCCGCTGACTGCCCCCTGTTCGCTGGTTCGCGCCGTGGTCGGAAAACGTCCCAGAGATAATCATCTGTCTCCATCAAAATCTGAACAGTCCGAGCGAATCAGTAGCGATTGAGTAGGACGAATCA
>NZ_CDWRCK010000329.1:4380-5081 GCF_977927595.1 Frankia sp. CcWB3 | reverse complement strand
CCGGAGGCCTGTGACCCTGTCGGGTGACAGGGTCACCGCCGGTGAAGCGTGTCGTACGATCTAACTCGACGCAGCCGGTCTGCGGTCGGTAAAAAGCGAGAGATAATGCTGCACCCGCTCGACGTAACCTCGCACCTGCGGTCCCCGGGCCCCGTTGGCGCGAACATACTTGACACTGGTGTGATACGCGGCGGCGAGCAGCAGCGCCCGGTCGCCGGAAATGTCACCGAGGCGCTGGTTGGCGTATTCGAGCTGATTGGCGACGGCGAAGATGGCGTCGGCGGGGTCCCAGTAGGACGCCCGGCCGTTGTTGTCCGCGTCGACCGCGAACCCCGTGAACACCCGTGGTGTCCATCCGGCGATGCCGTACTCGCCCTGGCCCCCCGCGGCTGCCGGGTGGGAGGCACGGGGGTGGAAGCCGCTCTGCGTCGCGAGGATCGCCGCGATCAGTGCGGGCGTGACCACCTCGTCCGAGCAGGCGTGCGCGGCCCGGGTGAGAAGCGGACGGTAGGCGGCGGGTATCGGCGCGCCGGGCCGCAGCTCGCCACCCGGCTGGAACGAGAACGGCTGGGGGACCGACCCCGCGGCGAGCATCAGGACGGCCAGCAGGCCCACCGCGATCAGGATGCGCCGCGCCGCCGCCGTTCGTTGCGCCGCCGTTCGTTGTACTGCCGTTCGTTGTACTGCCGTTCGTTGTACTG
>NZ_CDWRCK010000329.1:2398-4065 GCF_977927595.1 Frankia sp. CcWB3 | reverse complement strand
GTGTCGGAGGCGCGACCGGGCTGTCCGGTCCCGGCCGGGGCACGCGCAGGTCGCGTGTCGGGGTCGTGATCGCGTCACCGTCGCGCTGGAGGGCGCGGGCGCGGCGAAGGACGGTGTCGATTGGGTGTGCGGCGCGGGCCTGATGGGTCGGAGCCAGACAGTCGCGGATCACTTCCCGCCAGCCGTCGGGCAGCGTCTCCGCCAGCCGCAGGGGTGTGCGACCCGCCGCATAGGTGAGGGCGGCCTCGGAGCGGGACCGGCTGGTCTGCCCGGGGAAGGGGTGGGTGCCGGTCAGCAGTTGGTGAGCGAGCACGCCGAAGGCCCACACATCCCGGGTCATGCGGATCGGGACCCCGGCCTCCGTGATGCGCTCGCTCCACCATTCCGGCGGGGTGTGGTCGGGCGAGGCCAGGCGCGGCGCGCGGCCGTGCGTACCGTCGATCTCGACCGCCAAACCGAAGTCCGCCAGCCGGGCCGAACCATCCGGCATGATGAGCACATTGCTGGGTTTAAGGTCGCCGTGGACCCAGCTGTTCGCGTGCATGTGGGCCAGGCCCTCGCACACCTCGACGAGGATGCGGACCCGGTCCGCCAGCGGGGGGCCCGACGACGCGTCGGGTGTCGTGGGGCAGAGGGGTGCTGTGGAACAGAGGGGTGCCGTGGTGTAGAGCAGGTCGACCAGATTGCCGGTGGCCCGCTCCACGGCCAGCACCACCGCGCCATGCAGGTCGGGTCGGTCGGGATCGTCGACGGCCAGGACGGCGAGCGCGCGGATCAGCCGGGGGTGGGCGGGGATCCGGACCAACGCCGCCTCGCGCAGCGCACCGGCCCGCAGCTCCGCGCGCTCCCGGGGAGACAGCCCGGCAACCGGCAGGAACTTCAACGCAACCTCGGCGCCGGCCTGGCGTGGCCTGCTCTCGCCCGGCCTGCGCCCGGATAGCCCGTCCCGGTCGGCTCGGTACCCGCCGTAGACCGTGCCCCAGCTACCAGCCGCGATCTTGTCTGTGACCGTGAAGGGGCCGACCCGGTAGCCGCGCGGAACGACTGCGGACGGGGTGCGTTCTGACCACTCCACTGTGATCGGCACCGGCATGGTCAGCGCCGCCCGCTGCGCTGCCCATCATTACCGGGCCGGCCGTCGGGACGCGGGGACGGAAGCAGCGCCAGATGCTCCTCCCGGGTCACATTGAAGCGCAGCGCCACCGTCACGAGCGATTCCCGCCGGGCCGCGAACCGGTCCCCTTCCGCCGTGTCCGCCGGCTTGACCCGCAGCTTGTTCTCGACGAGGTAATTGATGTGAAAGTTCACGGCGGACCGGGTGAGGCTGGCGCAGCCCGGCAGCGGGCGCAACCTGTCGATCACCTGGTCGAGCGTGGGAATGGCGACGACCGAGGAGTCCCGTAGCCGCGGCTCGCACAACGCCACGAGGATCAGGAAGTACTTGGCCGTCTCGTCGAGCGGGAAGACCTGGCGGGTCAGCTCACCGTCGTCGGCGGCGACCATGCGCCGGTCGACATACTCGTGTTGCGGCGCGTACACCTTGAAGCCGCCCACCCCACGCGTCAGCGGCAGTAGCACCCGGGCAAACTCGAATGGAACCGGTGCCGCCACCCGTCGGGGGGAAACCTTCACGAACTCGCCGGCGCCCTCTGGGGACGTAATGAAGT
>NZ_CDWRCK010000329.1:1113-1727 GCF_977927595.1 Frankia sp. CcWB3 | reverse complement strand
TTTCGACTCCATAGGGATGCTGGCTGGGGTTCCGGTGATGACGGTGATCGCGGTGGCGGTGATTGCGATAACGGTTTGGGCGCTTGCCTGTACCCGTTTCGGTCGCTATAGTTATGCGACTGGTTCTGATCCTGTTGCCGGTGAGCGGGCGGGGATTAATGTCCGCGGCCATACTATGAAGATTTATGTGCTCGCGGGTCTTGCTTATGGCTTGGCCGCGTATCTGAATGTGGCGCGTTTTTCGACGACGACGATCGGTGGGCATGCTCCCGATGCGCTGAATGCGATCACCGGTGTTGCGCTTGGTGGTGTCAGTATTTTCGGTGGTTCGGGGAGTGCGGTCGGTGCTGCGATCGGGATTTTTGTCCCTGCTGTGCTGCAGAACGGTCTGGTTATTGTGCGGGTGCCTCCGTACTGGCAGCAGATCGCGATTGCCGTGGCGCTGGTCGGTGCTGTCTATGCCGATCTGGTGCGGCGCCGTACCAACCACCGTTAGCCATGGTTCCTGTTCCCGTTATGTAGTCGAGTAAGGAGACCCATGAGATTCTCACGTCAGGCCGTGCGAGCGGCTGTCTCGGTAACGATCTTGGGCGCGCTTTGGAGTCGAAATGAAA
>NZ_CDWRCK010000329.1:0-816 GCF_977927595.1 Frankia sp. CcWB3 | reverse complement strand
CTCTCGATCACGTATTTGTTACTTCATTACGTCCCCTTTGTGCCGTATCCGCCTGCGGGTCCGGTGAAAGCAGCCAGTCGGCTCAGAGCACCACGGCGGGTAAGGCCGGCAACGGCCTGCGCTTCGCCTACATCGGCGCGGTTGAGGATCCCGCCTACTATGCGATCGCGTGTGGCGCCAAGATCAAAGCGGGTAAGATTGGTGCCACCGTCACCGTCCAGTATCCCAAGGAGTTCTCGGCCGCCGCGATGACGCCGATCCTCAACTCGGTCCTGGCTGACAAGCCCGACGGACTCATGATCAGCGTGGCCGACGCCAATGCGATGTACGCGCCCCTCTCCAAGGCCAAGGCCCAGGGGATTCCGATCGTGACTGCTTTGAACACACTGACTAAGAAAGATCCGCTTGCCTCGGAGGTCATCGCGGACGAGGCCGCCGGCGGCCGGCTGTCCGCGGAACTCATCGCGAAACACCTCGGAATCGAGGGTGGCAAGGTTGCGGGCCTCGGCTTCACGCCAGGCGTGAGTACGCCGGCCGACCAGCGGTTGCACAACTTCGAAAGCGAGATCAAAAAGTATCCGAACATCGATTACCTGGGTGCGGAGATCACCGACGTATCGCCTCAGACGGCAACAGTGAAAATGAATGCGATCCTGGCGCGCGACCCCGATATCAAGGCAATCTTCACGAGCTTTGGAATTGCCGCACAGGGCGCGGTGACAGCTCTCAGCCAGCGCAACAAGAGCGGTGTTTACGTGACCAGTTTTGACACCAGTCCTTTTGACGTCAAAGCTCTTAGGGGACGTAATGAAGTAA
>NZ_CDWRCK010000328.1:1109-4086 GCF_977927595.1 Frankia sp. CcWB3 | reverse complement strand
CGACACCACCACCCCCGCGGCCACCACCGGACCCGACAAAATCGTCAAGACCGACGAGCAGTGGCGCGCCGAACTCGACCCCGAGCGCTACGCCATCCTCCGCCGCGCCGCCACCGAACCCCCCTTCACCGGCGCCTACACCTACAGCAAAGAAAATGGCACCTACCGCTGCGGCGGCTGCGGCGCCGCCTTGTTCACTTCCGACACCAAATACGACTCCGGCTCCGGCTGGCCCAGCTTCACCCAACCCGCCGTCGCCGACGCCCTCGAACTCGTCGAAGACCATTCCCACGGCATGATCCGCACCGAAGTCCGCTGCGCCCGCTGCGGCGGACACCTCGGCCACGTCTTCGACGACGGACCCGGCCCCACCGGCCATCGCTACTGCATGAACAGCCTCGCCCTCGACCTCGACCCGAACTCCCGCTAGAAAACCCCGACCGACCCGTCGACACCTCCACCCCCATCGGCCGGCCGTTCTTCCGCAAGGCGACCGCTCGCCGAGTGCGGTGCGGCCCGTCGTCACTGATGACGATCTTTCTCCATGCCTCGGCCCACACCTGCGGGTCGCCGCCGCCGCGGCGACGACCCGGACCGAACATCTGCGGCTGGTGGCGCCGGCGCCCTACCTGGGGTGGCGGCTACCGGCCGGGCCTGGAGCTGAAGGAACAAGTCGCGCACACCCGCGCCGAGGCGCAGCGGGGTGAGAGATCCGTCCGCGTTTTACGGGAGGTTCGTCCAACGGTGGGAAGCGACGTTGTTGTCAATCGACTGGCCAGCGCCTCTGCCCGTCCCTGCGTCGAAGGTGTACGGGGCGAGGTCCGGGAGGTAGACGCCGTTGTAGACTCCCCGGCGAGCGTGTGTCTGATGCGTTCCCCAGTACAGCCAGACGTCGTCCAGGGAGCCCGGGTAGCCGTTGTTCCACAACGAGGAGATCTGGTTGCGGCAGCTGCCCCAATCGTCGGAGTCACTGAGGTACGAGGTGCACCACGAATTGCCGAAGGGGTCCACTGCCTCGGTGTCTCGCCACAGGTGCAGGTGGCCGTCGGCCGTGGCGGTGGCGGAGGCGTCCGGGGCGGTGGCGGGCGCCGAAGGCCGGCCGGTTTGGGGGGCTGCCTGGGCGGTGGCGGGCAGCACGACCGCGCTGGCGGCCGATACGGCCAGGGCACGGTAAATGGTGCGCATGATGGTCTCCCTTTTCGGTGTGTTCTTGGATGGTTTTCTCTTCCGCCCCGTCACATGCGGTCAGCGTAGCTGCGCAGTAATAGGGCGAGCTCGGGGCAAAGTTGCGAGCTGGAGCCGGTGGGCGGTATCCAGCTCTGCGTGGTATTGGCGGTTGAGCCGCTCGGCGTGCTCCAGGTCGAGCGCCTTGGCTTTCGCGGTCAGACCGGAAACGGCAGCGCAGCGTGCCTCGGTGACGGCAAGTCCGATCTCCTGCTCACGGGGCAGCGAGGTCTCTTTCTGGTCCGGCAGGGCCTTCTCACGGAGCTCGGCAGGGCTGCGGTAAGGGCGACCGGCGGCGCGCATACATTCAGCCCACGGTTTGACGGCCTGGTCGAACCGCGGGTCTGCCAGCACGTGCTGTGAGCGGACCTGCGGGAAGGATTCCATGGTTACCTTCGCCTGGAACCAGGTAGGAAGGTCACCGTAGAGGGTGCGCTCGGCTTCCGACTGACAGCCCTGGGAGCTGCGCTGCAGCACCATGCCGTCAGGAGCGCGAGCGGTGACTTCAACAGGGTTCTGACCGTTTGCGGCCTTCGGGGCCTGCGCTCGGCGGGTGGGCGGCAGAGGAGTCGAAATGAAATAACTTGCGCGTTTCGAACCCTCCACAGGCCTGTGACCTGCGATGATGCTCTCGATCACGTATTTGTTACTTCATTACGTCCCCTTATCCTGCGCGGTGAGTTCCCGCAGCACCGGACTGAGGCCCGGGCCGCTGACGTGCTCCTGCTGTTGCCCAGACACGCCACCCAGCACGCCTGCATTCGCCGTGGAGACGGGCGAATGCTGTGGCCAGCAGAAGCCCCGCGTTGCGCCTCAGTCTTTTCATGACGACCCTCCCTTCCGCTGTCATGTGCGGGAAGCTAATATCGCTTCTTCTTTCTTTTCGTGAGGGCAGCATAGATCGGGTACACCGGTGTGTGACCCTGCCAGATGACAGGGTCACACCAGAACCAGAATCTGAAACTTGATGCCGTCAGACGGCACGGCGGGCTGCCCTGCACCTCTGGTGATCCATGGTGATCCAGGTGGTGGGCAAACACCTTCGGCGGGCATCCCGCATGGTGAGCGCCCGCCTGCTCCGTGCCAGGTTCACGCCGGGCCCTCCCCCACCCCACCAAAAACGCCGATAATGAGCATTATGTCAAGTAGAGCCGGTCGCAGGGTCTCCCCTCCTCGGCCCTGTGCCGCTCAGCCGCAGTTGATCGACCGGCCCGGATGAACGTGACACATCTCGACCGGCGGTGTCCCCAACCAGCGATGTCCCCCATCCGGATGCCGCCGGTCGAACCACACACGTCGAACCTCGCCACCGGTAATGATCAACTGGGTTTGGCCCCCACTCCCCTGGTGCTATTTGGGGTTTTTGTTTTTGATCATGGGATGTGAAGTGTCGTCAACACCGTTGATTATCTTGAAACGAGACGGTAGACGATTGTGCGAGCGATGGCTGGACTCCGTCGGCCAGCCGTCAGCCGACGAATTTGGGGGACCTAGTACTCCAACCCGATGCGCCTACCCAGAGGCTCCGGGTGACCGGGCGGGCAGGTTGTGCAGACCGGCCTGGGCGGCGGCCGCCGTGCAGTATCCGGTGGACGGCGGCCAGATCCCAGCTGGCGCCGATCCGGATACCGGCGGCGAGCGGCACGCGCGCCGCGGACCGCGCCGACCACCAGACCCAGCGGGGTGCCAGCAACGCCTCGATCTCGGCGAGCACCCGCGCGATCTGGCCGGCCCCGGCCAGCGGATCCCGGCC
>NZ_CDWRCK010000328.1:0-831 GCF_977927595.1 Frankia sp. CcWB3 | reverse complement strand
CCCGCAGCCGGGCGAGCCGGCCCGACTCCGGGTAGGACGGGGATGCCGACGTCACTGGTCGATTCTCACCGGCGGGTCCGACAGTTCACGCCCCTCCGGACCGCTTCTCACGGTCGCCGCACCGGTGCTCACGGTAGCAGCACCAGGGTCCGCGGCGCCTCCGGCGGCCGGTGGCAGCCCGGTGACGCGACGCGCCCGAAGAGCTACAAAGCCGAAATGCCCACGTTGGAAACGTTGAGCGGCAAGAATCCGACGACGGGAGATCGGAACCTTCGCGGGAAGAGGCGGTTTCATGGCAGGGCGGGACAACGAGTACGAACGCCCCATCCTGCTCAGCTGCGGCGGCTGCGACGTGCGCTGGACGGCGCTGACCGCGGCGCACTGCCCGTCCTGCCACGAGACCTTCGCCGGCACCACCACCGGCTTCGACGCGCATCGGGTGAAGGGGACCTGCCTTTCCCCGGAACGGGCCGGGTTGCGCCGCGACCGCGGATACTGGCTCAGCGGAGACGAACAGCCGCCCGGCCGCATCCTGCGGGCCTCCGACCGGCGGGGCGGTTCGGCCGGCCCCGCGGGCGGCGGCGGCGGAGGAGGCGGCGCGGTACGGATGGCCGGCTGACCGAGCCCTCCCCTCACCGGACGGTAGGCGGATCCCACCTGCCGCCTGCGGCCGGGACTGGATGGCCGAGCCGGTCGCAGCAGGCACGACGCCAGGCATGGTGGTAGGGACGTGCCACCGTCACGGTGTAGTGGACGGACGGGGTAAAGGGTGCCCGTCAGTGAAGATTCGACCGAGGTGGCACGCTCAGGAGTCGAAATGAAATAACTTGC
>NZ_CDWRCK010000327.1:0-3810 GCF_977927595.1 Frankia sp. CcWB3 | reverse complement strand
CAACCACCCCGCCCGGCGCGGCCCACAGCCATGCCCGTGAACCGTCACCTACAGCAAGATCACTAAAGCAGGTGAATGTTTACATCCTCACCCTTCAGTATGCCGACAGTCACGCCCGGGACCTACGCGCATGTGGCCTTTACCGAGCATCCCTGAAAATCCTTCAGGAGACCTTGACCCGATGCCGGGATATCCTCGGTATCAATCATCCGGACACCTTGCGCTTCTTGCGGAACTACGCGGTCACACTACGGCGCGCAGGGCGGGCGGGCGCGGCCCACCATACCTCGGAGGAGGCTTTCAAGAAGTTCCGGACCTACGTGGGAGAAGATCAGCCGGAAACCCTCACCGCAGCCATCAGCCTGGTGGGCGATCTGTGCCTGAGCCGGGAGGTACCGGCTGCGCGAAAGCTGGCCGAGAACACCTTCCAACAGGCCAAGCGCCGGCTTGGCGCGGACAATCTCTACACCCTCGCGGCGGCTAACGCACTGGTCGTCGCCATTCGGCTCGATGGCGACCCGGACGAAGCCGGCGCCCTCGCCCAGGAAACGGGGAACAGATTACGGGCCGTTCTCTCCGACGATCACCCTTTCACGGTGTCATGCATGCTCAATCTAGCCAACTGCCGCTACGACAGTAACCAGATGATGAGCTCGCGGAGTCTCGACGAGGACGCCGTCTCTCACCTGCGGAACCGGCTCGGCGATGACCACCCGACCACCCTGATCGCCTCCGCCAATCTGGCGATCGACCTGTCCGCCCTCAGCGAGACCGAGACGGCAGATGCGCTACGCGCAAATGTTCTAGCCACACGCGGGGAGAGTCTGGGAGCCGACCATCCGATCATCGCGTCCGTGCGGGCCGGCGATCGCATCAACCTCGAGATCGACCCACCCCCGCCCTGACCCGGGTGCCCGGCGACTCAGGAGACGGCCTCCGGAGGCTCTGCCTGTTACCAGGTGCAGCGTACGGGCCGTCCGGCAGCCGGCCGCAGGCTAGTGCAGCACCAGGGGGCAAGGATTTCATCATCTACTGAGCATCATCGCCGCACCCGGCGGCGTGTTGTGGGCCACTTTCGACTTCTTTCCGCTGCCGACCAGTCCGAAGGTTCCCACCGGTGCGTTTCTCGTCTGGATCACCTGCACCGATGGGGCGGTGAATCTCAGCGGCGAACGCTGGATCAACCACCCGGACGGCTATGCCATGACGAATCTCTCCGTGTGGCCCCGCGCCGACCATCCCGATCACCTGATGGGCCGGGTTCATCTGCAGGGATGCAGCGATTACGCCGTCGACCGGATCTTAAAACCCGGCCGGTGACCGAGCCGCCGAACGCCAGGATGGGTGACTGCCGCGGGTCCGGCGCTCCAGGTCCTTTACCTTCCGGCCCGGTGAACAGGCAGGATCGATCTGTGCGGACACGGCGGGCATCAGAGGAGGACTGGGGCGCGATCTGGCCGATCTGGCGGGCCGTTGTGGTCGAGGGCGAGACCTGCGCCTGGACACCGGACACCGACGAGGACGTCGCGAAAAGCGCGTGGATGCTGCCCCCGCCGGCCGAGGTTCTGGTGATGGAGGAGGACGACGGCCCGGGCGATACCTCGATCATCGCGACCGCACTGCTCACACCGAGCCAGCCGGGCCTGGGAGATCATGTCGTCCAGGCGGTACTGCTCGTTGATCCTAAGCGGGTGGATCACGGGGCTCCGCGCGGCGGGGCCGGAATGTACCAGGGCTACGGGCCGTACGGGGGACGTAGCTACTACGGCGGCCGGGGAGCCGGGGGCGACCGCTGGGAGAGCGTCAGCCGGCAGGCCGCGGAGCAGATGATCGAGTACGCGGCCGATCTCGGCTACCGGGCGATGCAGCTCAACGCCGTCGTCGCCGCCAATCCACGGTTGGTCGCGCTGTGGCGCTCGCTGGCGTTCCGCCTCGTCGGGACCCTTCCGGCGGCCTTCCGCCATCCCTGGCTCGGCGACGTCGACCTCTACGTGATGTACCGCTTCCTGCCCGCCCGGGAGAACTGACCGGCGCACCGGGTGCCTGCGCCCCTGGCAGAGAGGGGAGCACCGTCGCCGGAATCCTCACCGGAGGATCCGGAGGGATACTGAGGGCCGCGGAGGGTAGCGAGGGATACCGAGAGACGTGGAGAAGGACGCACCGGCGCGGGTTCGCGACCCGCGCCGTCCAACCATGCCATGGTGCCCGTCCCCTCCTGCCCATGGCCCAGGACGAGGAGCCTGTCTGTGCATCTGAGCGCCGCGCCCGATCTGTCCTTCTCCGACATGCGATCGACCATCGCCGTCCTGACGATCCTGGGCGGTGCGGTCCTGCTGGCCCTGGCCGTCTCCGTGTTGCTGCACCGCATGGCCAGACGGATCGGCCGCCATTCGGAGATCGTCGCCGATCTCGCACAGCACGGTAAGCGGCCGACGCGACTCACGCTCGTGCTGGTGGCCCTGCTCGTCGGCCTCAACTCCACGGCTGAACAGGCCTGGACCGAGGCGGCCCTGCGGGTGTCCAATGTCGCCCTTATCGCTGGAATCGCCTGGTGCGTCACGGTGCTCGCGTTCACCTTCGAGGACCTCGCGCTCGCCCGCTACCGGGTGGATGTCGTCGACAACCGGCATGCCCGCCGGGTGCGCACCCAGGTCACCCTGCTCCGACGGGTCACGGTGGTCATCATCTCGATCATCGCGGGCGCCTCGATGCTCATGACGTTCCCGAGCGTCCGCGTCGCCGGCGCCAGCATCTTCGCCTCGGCCGGCGTGGTCGGCATCGTCGCGGGGCTGGCCGCCCAGACCTCGCTGTCCAACGTCTTCGCCGGACTCCAGCTGGCCTTCACCGACGCCATCCGGGTCGACGACGTGGTGGTGGTCGAGAAGGAGTGGGGCAGGATCGAGGAGATCACTCTCACCTACGTCGTCGTCCACATCTGGGATGACCGGCGGATGGTCCTTCCGTCGACCTACTTCACCACGACACCATTCCAGAACTGGACCCGCAAAGAGTCCGCGGTCCTCGGTGCCGTCGAGCTAGACCTGGACTGGGCAATCCCGATCGACGAGATGCGGGCCGAGATGCACCGGGTCTTGGACGCCACGGACCTGTGGGACAAGCGGGTCTGCGTCCTGCAGGTCACCGACGCCATCGGTGATCACATCCGCATCCGCGTCCTGGTCAGCGGCAAGGACGGACCGACCGTGTTCGACCTGCGCTGCCACATGCGCGAGGAACTCGTCCGATGGGTGCAGCACAACCATCCGACAGCCCTGCCCCGGACCCGCATCGAGTTCGACGCCTCCGCGCACCTGCTCGGTCTGCGCCTCCCGGATCAGGGCCGGCCCGATGACCGCGACGGCCGCGACCACCCCGACGGCCACCACCCCGGCAGCAGGTCCGACCGGCTCCGCAAGACGAACGGCATCCGCCTCGACGAAGCACCAGCGCGGGTGGTTCCCGTCCCAGTGCAGGGTCTCCTCTCCCCCACGATCATGGCTGCCACGAACTCGGCCGCGGTTACCACCGCCAGCAGTGCGAGCCGGGAGGCGGAGACCGATACGGGGGGCGGGACGAGCACCGCGCCCGCGGATGCGCATGCCGATGCCGCCGAGGACGCCCGGCTGTTCTCCGGCGCGAGTGCCGACGCCGCGAAACGGGCACGGAACTTCAGCGGGACCAGCAAGATCGACGAGCACGACAGCTCCGCTTCTTCTCCACCGCCCCGCGACGACGATGACGACGCGGCACACCCGGGAGAATCGACCCGACGCCAAACGACACCAAAGGCGCATAGGGGACGTAATGAAG
>NZ_CDWRCK010000326.1:0-3863 GCF_977927595.1 Frankia sp. CcWB3 | reverse complement strand
CAGGCCCTAACGGTGGGAGTCGCCCGGGCGACTCCCACCCGGGCCAGACCACCGCTGGCCCTCGAGCACAGCGTTCAGCGTAATGTCCCGCCGGACGGATTTCGGTGGGCGGTCGCTTCCGCCCGCGGCGCCATCTGCGCGGTACGGAGACCGGGATCGGACGGGGCGAGACGTCGTGCGTCGGTGCGCCTGCGTGACGTGTCGCGCCACTGGCCGTTTGGTCTCGCCGGGCGGTGATGTGTCTGGCACGATCGTTGCAGGCCGGTCGCACCCGACGGAGATGTCCGTGGCGTCCATCGACGCCGATCGACGCCAGTCGCGGGAGCGCGTCCGCCATTCGCAACGGACGAGAGGGCGACATCGGTGCCGCAGGACCCGGCCGTGATCCAGCAACAGATCGAAGAGACCCGCGCCGAACTGGCGGAGACGATCGATTCCATCGCGGAGATCGTCAGCCCGCGCCGCGTCGCCGAGCGGGCCCAGGTGCAGTTGCGGGCGAAGACCGCCGAACTGCGCCACAGGTACGGTCCGGTCCTCGGGATCGGCCCGGGGCCCGCGCTTCCCGAACTGGGAGCCGGCGTCGGAGCCGATGGCCTGGCCCGGCGGGGGGATGCGGGCACGCTGACCGGGGGTGCCCTGGACGGCAGGGCGGTGCCCGGACCCTCCGGCGGCGCCATTGTGGTTCGGGTGGTGCGCTGGGAGCGGGTCGTTCTCGTCGGTGGAGGTGTGCTGCTCCTGGTGGGTGGGATCCGCCGTCGCCGTCGCCGCCGGTCGTCCCGGCGCGGGTGAGCGGCCACCCCGCCCGCCTGGGCCGCTCCCGGGCCGCGGTCGCGCCGACCCCCTGCCCCCGCCTACAGGTCGCCGGTGCGGCGCAGCCAGGCCAGCATGAGGATCCCCGGCAGCACCGGCAGCCAGAAGCTGATCAGGCGGTAGACGAGGACCGCGGTGAACATGGACGCCGCCGTACCACCCGCGGCCGCGAGCCCGAAGGCGAGTGCCGGTTCGATCGCGCCGATGCCGCCGGCTGTCGGCGCCGCGCCGGCTACCATCGAGCCGATGAGGTAGACCGCGGCAACGGACATCAACGTCATGCTGGTGCCGAATGCCCAGACCGTGCAGGCGAGCGCGAGGATCTGGAAGAAGCGTGTCCCTATCTGGGACAGCAGCAGCACCAGAGTCCGGCACGGGGAACGGGCGAGGATCTTCAGATGAGTGTCGAAGGCCCGCACTGCCGGCCGGGCCTTCGACCGGATCCGCGGATGGGCCACGGTGCCCGTCACGAGCGCGCAGACCGCCCCACAGCTGAGCACGAACGGCCCCGGCCCGAGCCCCTGGACAGTGGACCGCAGCGGGTTAGTCAGGGCCGCGCCGATGCCCGAGTCGCTGAGGGTGCCGGCGACCAGGACGATGCCCCCGAGGTGCGCCACCCCGCCGGCCACCTTGATTGACGTGATGGCCGCCAAGGCCGCGGGACGCGTCATCCCGCGCCGTTCCAGGAAACGCAGATGGACCGCGATGGCCCCGAGACCCGCGGGCACGATCCGGTTCGCCGCCGCCGCCGCGACCTGCAGGCCGGTCGCGGTACGTAGCTCGAGCCGCAGGCCGCTGGCCGCCCGCGTGGACAGGCCGTTGGCGAAGTAGAACAGGACCGAGGAGAGCGCGCAGATGACGAGCCAGTGCCAGCGGGGCGCGGGAACGCCGGCCAGCCGTGAGGCCATGTCGCCGCGGAAGCGCACGGCCAGGATGGTGAGGGGAACGGCGAGCATGCCGGCGAGCAGGACGTTGCGTCGCCGGGACCGGGCCGATCGGACCGGCCCGAGACGGAGCGCGAGCGGCTCGGCGAAGACGTGGGCGTCACCGGCCGGGGAGGCGACGAGCTCGACCCTCGGTGCCGTTGCAGAGTTCGGTGCCGTTGCAGCCACGTCGTCGGAGTTGCCGCCCGGGTGGGCACCAGAGCGTCGTAGTAGCTGCCGGGTCAACACCGCCGGTGGTGGAAGCGGGGGCGCGGGCGCGGCGCTCTCGGCGCTGTCAGCGCCGAGCAGGACCGGAGTCTCGATGACTACCCCCGTAGGATCGACAGGTGCGATCACGGTCGTGATGCAGAGGAGACGTACGTCACGGTACGCGGCTCGACGGTATGCGGCTTGGCTGAACGGTATGCGGCTTGGCTGAACAGCAGCTGAAGCATCCTTATTGCTAACCTAGCCACCGGAAGTCGCGCGACGACGCTTCGGGAGGAATCGGTCGGCGGCCCTGGTCAGGAGCCGCAGACCGCCTCGATCGGATCCTGTTGGCGTGGCAGGTCGAACCAGACCTGCTTGCCTGACCCCCGGGTGTCCGGCATCTCGACGACACCCCACTGCATCGCCAGCGCGGCGACCAGATGCATGCCCCGGCCCGACTCGTCGTCATCGTGGGCGGGTTTCAGCACCGGCCACAGCGAGCTTCCGTCGTCGACCGCGATGCGGATCCGGTCGTCGCGCAGGGACAGCGTGAGGCACAGGGCGGCGCGGGCACCGACGAAGCGCACCGCGTTCGTCACGACCTCACTGACGAGCAGCTGCGCGACCTCGACGGTCTCCGGGCGGCCCCAAGCGGCGAGCAGCTCGGTGACCAGCCGGCGGGCTCGGCTGGCGGCACGGGGATCGGCGGGCAGGTCAAAGCGTGCGCTGAGAGCTTCGGCCACGCCTCACCTTCCGTGGGGTCGTCAGGCACGGTCATCATCCCGGTGCGGGGGTCTGCCGCGTCGCGTTACTGCCACCATGACCGCCCCCCCAAACCTGACCCTCTGTGGTCGTCGAGCCAGGCAACGGCCACGCGACGCATCTGGATACCGCGACCGGGACGTCCGGGCGACGCGACGCGCCGAGGACAGCGTCGGCGTTTCCCCGGCCGGGCGTCGGGCCGGGGAGCCGCGCCGGGGCGGGTCGGCCTCCCCCGCTGGGACGGCCGAGCGGGTGACCGCGTCGGGGGATGGCGTCAGATGACGTCGATGCCGTCCAGCACCGACTCGCGGCGAGCCATCCAGGCCCGCGTGACCTCGTCGACCGCGGTCTGGTCGATGCGGGCCGCCGCCGCCGATAGGTTGCCGCGGGGAGGCGGCACCATGTCCGCATCCGCATCCGCTCGTGCGGCCGTTCGCGGCATGGCAGCCCGACCGGGGTGCGACGAGTTCGGCGGGTCGATCCCGGGTTGCGCGTACCGGCGACCGGAGCCGTGCGGTACACCACCGGTTCCGTCCGGGGCGCGCCCGTCGGGCGGGGTCGGGTTCCGATCGGAGGTCGGCCCGGGATGGTCGGGACGGCCGATGGGCCGTGGGCCGGGCCGGTCCCTCGTCGGTTGCCCACCCGGTTCCACGCGTCGCTCCGGTGCTCGGGGACGGTCTACCCAGGCTCTCGCCCTGTTCCCCGCGGGGCGTCCCGGGGACTCGGCCGGGCCCGGCTGCCCGCGGTCGGGCTGCCCGCGATGCATAGATCCCGACCGGATGGATTCCGGCGGCGTCGGCCCCGGCTGGGGTGATGGCCGGCCCTGGTAGCGTCCGGGCCCCGGCACCGCGTGACCGGGGTCTGACGGGCCGCCCGGCCCGGTTCCGGTTCCGGTCATCGGGCGCGGCGTCTCGACCCTGGCCGTGGCCATCTCGACCGGACCGGAGATCGAGGGAGCGGGCCGGGACGACGGCACGACGACATCGCCCCGGGCCACCGACGGGTTTACGGCCGGCGGGTAGCTGTCCGCGGTGGACCGGTCCCGGTCCCGGTCCGTGGGGTACCCGCCCGTCGGATACCGGTCCGAGGAGTATCCGTTGGGAGCATGTTGCCGCCCGCCGGGCAGTCGTGGCCGGGCACCGGTTGGCTGCGGAGCAC
>NZ_CDWRCK010000325.1:0-3947 GCF_977927595.1 Frankia sp. CcWB3 | reverse complement strand
GCGCAAGTTATTTCATTTCGACTCCCTAGTATCCTCGAGCCGGGATGACAGATTTCTGGAAATACAGCGCGGAGGAAACCATGCTCCCCTCACCGGGCAGGTCGGTATGCCGCCCGCACCTCGATCGGGTGCCCGTCCACCCCGGC
This sequence comes from Frankia sp. CcWB3, assembly GCF_977927595.1. Classification (NCBI taxonomy): domain Bacteria; kingdom Bacillati; phylum Actinomycetota; class Actinomycetes; order Frankiales; family Frankiaceae; genus Frankia; species Frankia sp. CcWB3. The sequence continues at coordinate 3,801 of NZ_CDWRCK010000325.1, read as the reverse complement.
GGCTCCGGGGCTATGGGGGATGCCGCACAATCCGTTTCAGCCCGTACCCGGCACCCGTCCCGCCGCGCCGTATCCATCATGGTCACCGCAATACTGCTCGTTCTGTTCTCAGCGTTGCCGGCCGGCGCCGTGATCCGCCGTCCGGTGCATCATCCGCTCCCGATGATCAACGTTTCGTACGAGACCGGTGCGGTGAGCGGCGTCGGGCGGCAGACCGACCTGACAATCACCGACAAAGGACCGGGGATCCTGCACGTCCAGTCAATTTCGGTGGACGGTGAACGCCTCCTGGATCAGAACTCCCATCTCCGGATCGCGCCGGGGCGCAGCTACATGTTCACCTTCGGCTGGGCCGGTGGCCCCGGGGGTGGTCCGGACGGGCCGACGGTCGTCATCGACAGCGATGCGCCTACCAGCCCCACCGTCCTCCACATCGGCTATCAGTGAGGCCGCACCGGCAACGAGACCGCACCCGGTGAGGTCGCACCGGCAACGACGGCGAGGCCCGCGGTACCGGCGACCGCCCGGAGGGCGCCGATGCCGTTCGCCGACGCCACCGGTCTGCTCGCAATCCGGATGGATCGGGAACGGGCGGCCGTGGTCTCGGGTGTCTGCTGCCGGCAGATCGGGCGGTCGTGCCCGCTCGGCGCAGATAAGAATGGAAGGGATGACACCACGATCGTTCGCCGACCATCTTGCGGATCTGGACTTGCCGGCGCTGGCCGCTCTGCTCCGCTCGCGTCCGGACGTGCTGGTCGAGCCGGTCCCCCGTGGTTTCGGGCAGCTCGCGCAGCGGCTGGAAAGCCCGGACTCGCTCGCGGCGGCGCTGTGGGAGCTGAACCGCGACACGCTCCGGGTCGGCCAGGCGGCGGCGCTGCTGGGGCAGTCCGCGACGGTACCCCGGATGGCCGAGCTGTTGGGTGCGTTACCGGACGCGGTGCGCGCCGGGGTGGGCGATCTGTGCGCCCGCGGCCTCGTCTGGATCGACACGGTGGTCCAACTCCCGGAACCGCTGCACAACCACTGGGTCGAGGAGATCAGTTCCGCCCGCCCGGTCGCAAAGATCGCCCACAACGTCCTGGTCGAGGATCTACGTAAGGCGGTCACGGCGCTCGGGGCTCCGGCCGAAAACCTGCGCAAGACCGAGCTGACCGCGCGGCTCACCGAACTCATGTCCGATGCCCGCCGCATCGCGACGATCATCGCTTCCCTGCCCGCCCCGGCGAGGCAGCAACTCGATGACCTGCGCCTGGCCACGGCCGGCGGCTACTTCCCCTACACGTTCCCCTACACGTTCCCCTACACGTTCCCCTACACGCCCTTCGAGGAGGTCCACGACCAGAGGGCAGCCGCGCAGCCCATCAGGCAGCTGATCACCGCGGGGCTGGTGCTGAGCGTCGGCAACCGGCCGGAGCTCCCCCGTGAGGTCGCGGTCGCCGCCTGGCTGGCCAGGCACGACCAGGGACTCACCGGGCCGCCGGACATTCCCCGGCCGGAGGTGAACGAGGCTGTCGTCCGGTCGAGCTCCCAGGCGGCCGCACAGGGCGCCATCCGCGCCGTGACCGCCCTGCTCGACGAGGCCGCCGCCCCCGTCGTAGCGCTCAAGCGAGGAGGCGTCGGTGGGCGGGAACGGGCCCGGCTGGCGAAGCGGCTGTCGATACCGTTGGCCGAGCTGCCGCTGTGGATCGACCTGGTCGCGGCCGCCGGCCTGCTGACCTTCACCGATGGCGGCTACGCACCGAGCTCGCGGTTCCAGGAGTGGCGGGGGGAGTCGCCAAGCCATCAGTGGGCGACGCTGGCTGCGGCGTGGCACGCTCTGGAGCACGCGCCGACGAGCCGCGAGGGTGCCGACGAGAAGGACGTCCCGCCGCCCCTGCCCATCGAGTCGGGGGCGGGCCAGATTCGCCGGGTGCTGATCCGCGCGGCGGCCGGCGGGCGGTCGGTGCGGCTCACGGCTGAGAACCTCGACTGGTTCTTCCCCCTGCACGGCTACGACGCTGCCACCCGCAAGATCAAGGTAGCGGCGGCGATCCGCGAGGCCGAGCTGCTCGGGGTGTTCGCCCTCGACGTCCTGTCCGAGCTCGGCCAAGCTCTGCTCGAGGCCGCGCCGAGCACCACCGACACGGCGGCTGCCACCGTCGGGCTTATGATCGTCTCGACCGCGGACGAGTTCGCCGCGCAGGCCGCGAGGACGGTGCGGGACCTGGCGGACCGCTGCGCCGAGCTGCTGCCCGAGACGCCGTCCAGCCTGATCCTGCAGTCAGATCTCACCGCGGTCGTGTCCGGCCAGCCCAGCGCGGCGATGTCCCAGCTCCTGCGGGCCGCGGCGGTGCCGGAGTCCCGGGGCGCGGCCGGGACCTGGCGGTTCACCTCCGCCAGCGTCCGCGCCGCGATGGACGCCGGATGGTCCGCCACCGAGCTGCTCGAACAGCTACGCACCATAGCCGATCACGGTCTCCCGCAGCCGCTCGAATACCTCATCGCCGACGTCGCCCGCCGGCACGGACACGTGCAGGTCCGCGGGATGCGCAGCGCCGTCCTCGCCGACGAGCCCACGACCGCCGAGATCCTCCACACCCGGGCGCTGGCGAAGCTGCACCTCGCCCGGCTCGCCCCCACCGTGCTGGCCAGCCCGGTGGAACTGGGCACGGTCCTCGCCGAGCTGCGCCGGACGGGCTTCTACCCCGTCGCCGAGGACGCGACGGGCACCGTCATCGTGACGAGCGGGCCGGGACGGAAGGCGCCGCGGGGGGCCTCGGCACAGCCGTCCCGGGCGTCCCGACCGCGCGGCGGGCCCCCCGCCGGTCCGTCGGCGACCCGACGGCGGCTGACGGCCGACGAACTCGCCCAGCGCCTGCGCACCGGCGAGGACGACGGTGTCACCCTCCTGACCAATCTCGCCCAGCGGCTCGGCGAGGTAAACGGGCGGCTGAACGACGCCGAACTCGCCGTGCTGGCGGACGCGGTGGAACGCCGCAGCGACGTCGTCATCGCCTACCGGGACAAGCAGGGCACCCGGACGGTCCGCCGCATCCAGCCGAACCAGCTCTTCGGCCGGTGGCTGAACTCCTGGTGCCACCTGCGCAACGCCGAGCGCGAGTTCGCCGTGGCCAACATCGAATCCGTCAGTCCCGTCGGCTGACCGGCACCCCCTTCCCGCCGAGGCGGCGCCCGAGATCCCGAGCTCACCGCGGCGATGACCACCCTGGACGTCACCGCGCCCAAAAAGAACATCCATGAAAACCCCCCGACCGGGAGCCATCGGAGATTGCGATCCCTCCAGGGATAATCAGCGACCCGATGGTAAATCCGCAGGTCGACGCCATGATCCAAGTCTAGTCGCCGGGCCCGAAGGGGTCGCGGCATCCGGTGCCGCCACTGGACACAGCCGGTGAAGGCGGCCGGCACTGGCAGGCGCGTCCAACTGGTAGTCGTCAGGGGCTGTAGGGCGGTGCATCTCGCAGTGTCGAAGCGCAAGGAGACCGCATGCGGTAGTCCGTCCTTCGGATGCCGCCCGCTTGGGGCCGGGTGGTTCACCGGAGTCCCAGATCAGAGGCTATCTCGCCGGGAGAGCCGCACCCCGCGGGCCGCCCCGTCCGGACGCAGGCACGAGCCACCGGTCATGTCTTTTCCGGCCCGGTCCCGGACCCGGCCGTCGAGGAGGATTTCTGCCTGTGGCAGACTGCCTCATCATGCGCGCTGTGGCTCTGCCAGAATCAGATAGGTAGCATGCGCACGGGACGGAGAAATGAATGAGATTCCGCGTTGATGTCGGCTCTTCGAAGTTAAGCGGGTTTGAGG
>NZ_CDWRCK010000324.1:0-3990 GCF_977927595.1 Frankia sp. CcWB3 | reverse complement strand
GCCCCCGCCGGGCCGGTGACCCGGCCGCCCTCACCGGTCCCCGGCAGCCAGCCAGCCCATCGTCCGGCCGCACCCGCCCGGACCGGCCGGGGCACGCACCATCAGATCCACATTTCCTTAACGTCTGCTAAACAATGTAGGACGTACCGCACACACCGGACGTGGCGGCTGGTCCGCCGGTGAAACGCTCGTCTAGCGTTACCTGCGAATCAGACCGTCCGCGCCAACCGCCACGAATCGGCGCGCACCCGCTGCCACGTCGCACCGGGTTCGAGGCGGTGCTGCCGGTGAGCGACCAAGTGCCGGCTCACGCATGCTGGACAGGTCCCAGGAAGACTCCGGCCCTTGCGCCGGTCCACGGAGGGGGTGACGTCGACGTCTGTCGGACGGGAGTCGAGCACTCCATCTCGAGCCACCTCGCCCCCCGCGCGAGCAAGCCGGCCGACCCGAGCAAGCCGGCCCGGTCGGGTGCCCCGTCGCACGCCGTCGCGCCGGAACGTGCCCCCACCCCGCCCCGATCCACCGCGCCGTCCCGATCCACCAGGCCGTCCCGATCCGCCAGGCCGGGCAACATGGCGAGCGGCGTCACCTACGCGGACGACGGCGCTTCCGCGCGTCGCTCCCCCGGCGGCACGGGCGACGGTCCGGCGGCGACCGGCGGGGCCGGGGCCGGGGGAGCGGGCAGGCCGCTCATCCCCCGTCCACCCGTGAACCGGCGTCGGGTCCTGAAGAAGATGGGGCTGACGGCGATCGTTCTCGGGCTGGTCGTCGCGTTGTTGTCCCTGCCGTTCGTCGGTGCGGTCGGCCTGTTCGCCAAGGGAAGCGCGGACCACTTCCTCGGGCTGCCCGCCGAGCTCGTCACGCCTCCGTTGCCGCAGAGTTCGACGATTCTGGCCGCCGACGGATCAGTGATCGCCATGTTGCGCGGGGCCGAGAACCGCATCGTCGTGCCCGGCAACGAGATCCCGAAGATCATGCGCGAGGCAATCATCTCGATCGAGGACGCCCGCTTCTACCAGCACGGCGGCGTCGACCCACAGGGCGTCTTCCGCGCCGCGCTGCGCAACAGCGAGGCCGGCGGAGTCTCTCAGGGCGGTTCGACGCTGACCCAGCAGTACGTCAAGAACGTGCTGCTGCAGAACGCCCGCACCACGCGGGAGCGAGAGGTCGCGGCCGGGAACTCCCTGGAACGCAAGATCCAGGAGCTCCGGTACGCCCTGGGCATCGAGAAGCGGTTCTCCAAGGACGAGATCCTGGAGCGATACCTCAACATCGCGTATTTCGGTGACGGGACGTACGGGATCGGCACCGCCGCCGAGCACTACTTCGGGGTGCCCATCTCCCAGGTCACTCTCGAACAGGCGGCGCTGCTCGCCGGGCTCGTGCAGAGTCCGTCCCGGTACAACCCCGCCGCTTACCCGGAGGCCGCGCTGGCCCGGCGCAACACCGTGCTGGACAAGATAGCCGCCGAGGGGTATATCTCCACCACCCAGGCAGAGGCGACGAAGCAGATGCCGCTGAACGTCGTGAAGGCCCCGCCGCCGGCCGCGGACTCCTGCGAGACGTCGTCGGCGCCGTTCTTCTGCGACTACGTGCGGTCCCAGCTGCGAGCGAGCCCGGCGCTCGGTTCCACCCTGGAGGAACGCAACCGACGCATCTACGAGGGCGGCCTGGTCATCAGGACCACTCTCGACCCAATGGTGCAGCAGGCAGCGCAGGACGCCGTCAACTCGACCGTGTCACCGAGCAGCCGGGTGTCGGCGACCGAGGTCGTCATCCAGCCCGGCACCGGCAACATCCTCGCCATGGCAGTGAACCGGGTGTACGGCTCGAACACAGCCGTCAACCAGACGGTGGTACCGCTGCCGACCAGCGCCACCTTCCAGCCCGGGTCGACGTTCAAGACCTTCGTGCTCGCCGCCACGCTCGAACAGGGCTACGGCACCTCAACGGCCTTCTACTCCCCGGCCTGCTACGAGACCAAGAAGTTCCCGTTGGACCGCGGTGAGGGCGACTGCCCCAGGGGTTTCTCGAACTCCGATCCCGCCGAGGCCGGCATCTACGACATCCCCAAGGGCACCTGGGACTCGGTGAACACCTTCTACGTGCAGCTCGCGGAGAAGACCGGCATCCCGGCGGTCCTGGAGATGGCCAAACGCCTGGGCGTCACACCGCCGAAGGCAGACAAGATCGGCTCCACCGACGGGGCCACCGCCATCGGCGGCGGCCAGTACATGTACGTCTCCCCGTTGCAGATGGCCGACGCCTACGCGACGATCGCCGGCGGCGGGGTGCGCTGCACGCCCCGCTTCGCCACCGAGGCCATCGACTCCAGCCACGACCCGATCGACATCGCCCAGCCGCGGCAGTGCGAACAGGTACTCGCCAAGGGTGTTGCTGACACCGTGACCAGTGTGCTCGCCGGCGTCCCGGTCCGCGGGACCGGGACCAAGGCCGCCATCGACCGCCCCTCGGCAGGCAAGACCGGCACCACCGACGAGTTCTCGGCCGCCTGGTATGTCGGCTTCACCCCGCAGCTCGCCGCGGCGGTATCCGTCGGCGACCCCATGGGGGCGGAGAGCCACCCGCTGCGGGGCGTCGTCGCCGACGGCCGGACCTGGCCCCATGTCTTCGGCGGCGACCTGCCCGCGATCATCTGGAGCAAGTCGATGCGGGCCGCCCTGGCCAACCGGCCGGTGGTCCCGTTGCCCGGCGCCGATCCGACCGTCGCGCGCGGCACCAAGGGAGGTCTGCAGAACACCCCGCCAGCACCGGCGCCCGGTCAGGGCCTCGGCGACTTGTTGCAGAACCTGGGTCAGCAGATCTTTCCCGGCATGGGCGGACAGCCACAGGGAGGCGGCGCCCAGCCCGGCACGGGCCAGAGCGGGCAGAACCAGGGACAGCCGCAGCAGCCTCAGAACGGCGTCGAACCGGGATCCGGCAGAGGGGATCAGCCTGCCGGCCGCTAGCCAGCCTTCCGGCGGCCTGGTCAGCGCCTGAGATCCTGGTCAACGCCTAAGGTCGTGGGCCGCGGGCACCTGCACGGGATCGACCCCGATCGCTAGGGCGAGATAAACGGCCGTGTAGTCGAACAGGCCGATGAGTGAGGCGAGCCGTTCCAGCGGCCCGCCGCCGTCGGCGCGCAGTTCGGTGACGCCGACGCCTCGCTCGGCCGCCACCGCCACCGCCGCCTCGGCCTGCCGGGCGACATCCAGGCGTTCGACGTCGGGATCGCGCAGCAGGACCAGGCGGAGCCGGATCGACTCGTCCTCCTCGGCGCGGTCGCGGAAGAAGTCGTCGAAGTCGTCGCGCACCGGGCCGCCAGCCGCGAGACCCGCGCCGAAAGCACCGTCGAACAGCGCGACCTGGTGGCGGGCGGGATGCGGCAGCGCCCCGGCGATGGCCGGATACTTCGCGTTCGTCGCGAGCTGGGTGACGGCACGTTCGGCCACCACGTTCGTCACCGGTGAGGTTCCCCAGATGATCGGCAACGTACCGGCCAGCTCGAGCGCCAGCGTCTTCGCCGGATTGACGAACGACTCGCTGGACGTACGGCAGCGGGTCGCGACGTCCTCGAGGCGGACGGCGGCCGCCTCGATCGCCTCGTCCGCCACCCGCGCGATACCCAGGGCCCGGGCGACGATGATCAGTGGCAGCGACAACGACCACAGGGCGGCACGAGCGGGCTGCTCCGCCGAGGTCACGACGAGGGGCGCACCGGCCACCCCGGCCAGGTGGGCCAGGGGGGTGTCGGCAGGGGCGACCACGGCCACCCGCGCGCCGCGCCGGTTCGCCTCCTCCACCGCCGAACAGGTCTCCGCGGAGGTACCGGACGCCGACACCGCAAGGACGACGTCGGCCACCCCCACCCAGCCCGGCAGGCCGTAGGTGTGGTGACCGATGACGGGCACCGGGCTGGCCGGCCCGGCGACGGCGGCGAGCACCCCGGCGGCCAGCGCCGCGCCGCCCACCCCCACCACGACGACCGCC
>NZ_CDWRCK010000323.1:0-3992 GCF_977927595.1 Frankia sp. CcWB3 | reverse complement strand
ATTCGGGGTCGGCCGGGTCTGCTCGCGGTTCGGTTCCGCGGCCGTGACCGGGGGGACGCCGTTGCTGGCGTCGGCCGTCTCCCTGGGGGAGAGCCGCTGGGTGAGCAGGCGGACGAGCTCGCCGGCGGAGGGCCGGTGCCCGGGGTTCTTCGTCAGGGCGCGGCGAACGGGACCGAGCAGCCGCTCGGGCACGCCGTCGAGCTCCGGCTCGGTCGAGCTGATGTGCAGTGCCACGATCTCCGGCGCCTCGCCGCGGAAGGGACGTCGCCCAGTCGCGGCGAAGACCACGCAGCATCCCCAGGCGAAGACGTCCGCGGCCGATCCCGCCTGCTGGCCGTTGATCTGCTCGGGGGCCATCCAGGCCACGGTCCCGACGAGTTCGCCCGCCTGGGTGTAGCCGGTGTAGTCGGCCGACCGGGCCACCCCGAAGTCGATGACCTTGGGACTGGCCCAGGACATCACGATGTTCGCCGGTTTGAGGTCGCGATGCACCACGCCGGCGGTGTGGATCGCCTCGAGGGCCGTGGCGAGACCGATCGCGAGCCCATCCAGAGAGCGGCCCGTGAGCGGGCCGCTCTCCTGGACGGCGGCGTGCAGGGTGGGGCCCGCCACGTATTCGGTCGCGAGCCAGGGCTTCGGCCCGTCCACCTCGGCCCTGATCACCCGGGCGACGGTGTCGGCCTGCACGTCCCGGGCAGCCGAGACCTCGGAACGGAAGCGGGCACGGCACTCGGGGTCACTGGCATGCACCTCGTGCGGCACCTTTACCGCGACGGGCTGGTCGTCCGGCCCGAATCCCAGGTAAACAACGCCCATGCCGCCGGCGCCGATGCGATTGTGCAGGCGATAGGGCCCTATCACCCGCGGGTCGGTGTCGTTCAGTGGTCTTAGCACGGCTGGTCCTCGAGCGTCCCTGTCCCCGGCAGCACTGTCCCCGGCGGCGCTGCCTTTGGCGGCGCTGTCACGTTGGTGGCGCTGTCACGTCGCACCACAGCCCGGTGGGCGTCGGAATCTCTGAACGTAGTATTCCGTGGCGGCCCGATGCAACGGTATATAGCAGAAAAGCGGTCCTTCGTAGACGGACAGCGCGTCCGGGACCGTCCGTCCCCCGGGGTTGTCGCCCCACAGCGCCTCTGCGTAGTCCTGCGGATCCCGGAACAGTTCGGCGGTCGCCCGCCTGACCAGTACCGGATCGGCGTCCGCATGGGCGAGCAGGCCGTTGGGGATTGTGACGGTCCGGACCGGCGGGATCTCCCGGTAGTCGTCGGGCCCGAGGCTTCCGGTGCCGAAGACCGGCCCGGCGAAGAAGTGCCCGCGGGACCGGTAGAACTGGTCCCAGTCGGCGGTGATGCCGTCCTGGTAGCTGGACAGGTCGAGCAGGCGCAGCCGGGCGCCACCGGCGATGGCGTTCTTGATCTGCCGGGTTCCGGCTTCGCCCGCCCAGACCACCGCGTCCACCTTCCCGGCGGACAGGCGGCGCAGGGCCTCGTCGATGGAGGATTCGTCCAGCTCGCCGCGGCAGTCCTCGGACAGGGCCACCCGCAGGAGCACCTCGCTGATCTGCCGGACCCCCGATCCCGGCCGGCCGGCGGCGATGGGTCGATGGCAGAGATCGGCGAAGCGGGTGATGTCGACGTCATCCGACCTGCTGGTGGGGCCGCGCACGATCACGTGCAGCAGGTCCTGATGGATGGGGCCGAGGGTGCGCAGACCCGCCACCGGGTGGCCACCGCGGTTCGGATCGAACTGGTTGACCCCCTCCGCCGCGTCGACCGTCGTGTTGAGCTGCGCGATCGCCAACCCGCAGACGCGGCTGTCGGGTGATTCCAGGTCATAGATGTTCTCCGTGGAACCCGCTGTTTCCACGACGTCCACGTCGAAGTGTTCCGGGGCGGCTTGCAACCGGGTCCGCAGTACCCGGGCAAACTGATTATAGGGTGACCCGACGTTGCCGGTGAAGATCTGTACCGAAGCACAGGCGGATCGGCCCGCCGGCGGCCAGGCGGCCGCCCTGGAACGATCGGACGTGGCAACGACCGAAGTGACGACGGCGACGGCGAGAACCACACCGATCACCACGGTGAGGCGTTGCCGTCGGGTCAGCCTTTCCGGCCGGGACCCGGCCGGTTGGTCCGTCGACACCGCGCATCCTCCGCTCTGGGATGTGGATCACTGACGACCATGGTCGCGGAATGCGGGAAATCGTAGAGGAATCGGCAGAGCAGGTTCACGGCCGGGGTGCGGTGGTAAAGCGCCCGGCTGCCAGCTTCTCGGAAACGCTTCCGGGGTGCGATTCCCTGCGGGCCTTCGGGCTTGTCCGGTGGACGACACGGGGTCACCGGTGGCGAGGTCAACGTCCGGCTTCCCGGCCTGGGAGCCACAGGTCGACTCCGCCGACGCGGCGGGGAGCCACGCCGACGAGTTCGCGCAGCAGCGTGCGTAGCTCGGCGGTCCGTCGCGCCGGTCCCAGCACGACGGCGTCCGGGGCCAGCCGTTTGTAGGCCGCCCGGAGCCGCGGCGATCCCGACATGGCAGCGGCGGTCGTCGCGCCGTTGTCGATGTCGATGAGGGCGGACGTCAGCGCGTCCGGCGGGCTGTGCAACGCCGCCCGGCCGTCGGGCCCGGGGACGGTGCAGTAGCAGCCGGGGATGACGAACCGGAAGTTCGCCCTGGCTTGCCACAGCATGGCCTCGGCGTTCTGGGGATGGGGAAAGGGGACGACGAGTGCGGTGGCACCCTCCGGAATCAGGGTCACCCCGTCACCAGTGAAGAACGCGGGCGTCGTCATCGACGTGGTGAGCATCGGGGCGGGGACGAGTGCCACCAGGGCAGAGAGTGTCAGCACGCCGGCTCCCACCCGGACGGTCCTGGTCCGGGCCCGAGCGGGGATCCCCCGTCCGGGGTCCAGGTCGGCGGGCGCCGTCCGGTTCGACGGCAGCCGGTCGAGCCCGGTCGCCACCACGATGGCCGCGCACATCATCACGTATAACGCCAGGCGGGAGGGCAACGCGTTCCCGAGCACCGGCACGTGCTGAAGGGGCAGCCACGGGAGGGGAACGCCGGTGTCCCGGCCGTCGACATGCAGGTGACCGCCGAGGGAGAGCACGGCCATGACCACGCCGAGGGGAGCGAACACCCCGACCAGCGGAGGCCGGCGCGCACCACCCGTCGTGACGACGACCATGACGACCACGATGATCAGGACGATCAGTGGAGCGCCCAGATAACCGCTGACCTCGACCGCGTTCCCCGTGAAACCGAGGCTGTGGCGCAGCGCGTCGTCCGGGGCGACGGCCTGCATCGGCGTCGGCGTGACGAAGGTCAGCAGATCCGTCACGGCGATTCCATCGGGTTGGATCGAGCCGTGGATCCGCTGGGCACCCAGGAACTGGGTGCCCAGCGGCCAGGCGAGCGCGGCCGCGGCGACTCCGCCGGCCGTGGCGAGGCCGGTCAGGGCCGGTCGTAGCCGCGATCGGATCCGATCGCGATGATGTACGGCGAGGATCACAAGACCGAACGTGGCTGCCAGCGCGGATGTGGCGAGCAGCTCCTCGCCGATCAGCGCCTGGGCGGTGATCGCCAGACCGAGCAGGACGCCGGTGCGCCGCGGCCCCCGCCCGCGGACCACGAGATCGTCGAGGAGTAGCAGGAGAACCGGCGGGAACGGTGCGAAGGTCAGATGCAGATGACCGTAGGACGCGCCGATCATGTACGGTCCGAAGCCGTACAGCAGGCCGGCCAGCGCCGCCGGTCCCGGGCGTACCCATCGGCGCAGCACCCAGAACAGGGCGAATCCGCTGATCACGGGCGCCAGGGTCAGCAGCACCGTCAGCGTGGTCACGGGGCCGCCCAGCAGCGTGATCGGTGCGGCCAGCGCGCCCAGTAGGAGCACGGGTGTGCTCCACAGGACGTCGGCCCCGTCGGGGACGTTGATGTGGTGCGTCAGGAACGGGTTGAGCCCGTCGGCGAGCGCGTGCGGCGTCTAGCTCTGT
>NZ_CDWRCK010000322.1:0-4002 GCF_977927595.1 Frankia sp. CcWB3 | reverse complement strand
AATGGATCCCCCGGTATGTGGCGGCTGATCCCGAGGAGCTGGCGGACGCCCCGCCGTCCCTGCGGACGCTGCTCAGGTTCATGGCGGAGTCCGGGCTCCGGGACCCGCGGGGCGCTTCGGTGGAGGAAAACGAAGCGGCGATCGTGCGGACCGCGGCGGAGTTCCCGGCCGCACTGGCAGACCCGGATCGTCGGGGGATTCCGAAATTCTGGGATATGACGGTCCGCGACACCGTGGTAGAGATCATCCCGCCGGCCGTGCCCGAGCACTTCAAGCACGTTTTGGCGGGCTTGGCCGGCCCTGACGACGACCTGCTGGACCAGCTGATGAGCGGGCAGTTCGCCTACCCGGGTCCGGTACCCGAACGGACCATCGCCCAGCTCCCGGTCAGTCTGCCGCCGGCGGAGGAACTCGCGGAGGCGGCCGGGCGCAGCCAGGTCGTGGGGCAGCTTCGCGCGTTCGTCGCCTGGGTCGGCACGGATGGTCGGCCGTTGACAGCCGCCGGAAATCTCAGGCCGGCCGACGCGCGTGAGCTTGTCGACCTTCTCGATACCGGCGAGCAGGGCCTGCGGGTACGCAGCACCGCCGAGCTGCCCCACCTCAACCTGATCTTTACCTGGGCGAAGAAGACCCGCCTGGTGCGGGTCAGCCGGACGAAGCTGGTGGCGGTGGCCAAGGCGCGGCCGCTACTCAAGGACGCCGAGGCACTGTGGCAGCGGGCATTCGAGACGTTCTTCGAGCTGCGGGACGCGGTGTGTCTGCCGATCTGGACGGGCAGTGGCACCTCCCTGCTGTACGACGTATACGCCGAGGCGGTCCCGGACATGCTCAACACGATCTACAGCCTGCCGGATCCGATGCCGATGGCGTGCCTGGAGGAGGCGGTGTGGCAGTCGTGCCGGCAGCAGTTCCGCGTCGACGCCGGAAGCCCCCTGCAGCAGGGCGGTTGGCGAACACACCTCGGGAGAGACATTAAACGTGTGTTCGATGTGCTGGCCGCGCTGGGCGCCGTGGAGAGGACGCGCGGGCTCGCGGACGAGAAGTTCATCGCCACTCTCGCGGACGACGTCGAGACGCCATTCGCGGTGGAGCGGTCGATTTCCGGCCCGGCGGCGGCCCGCCTGCGCGCGGAGCTCGCCCAGCCCACCGAGTTGGTGGCGCTGACCGCGCTGGGCACCCGGGCCATGCGTGGGCGGCTGCTCGCCGAGGGACGGGAGGCCGGCCTCGTCGGCGACCTGGCAACCGCACAGCCCGCCGAACTGCTGGGTGTGATCGCTGAGCACTACACCCGGGAGACGGGTAACGCGGAGATCACCAACTGGCTGGCCGGGCACGGCGGTGACGTCGAGCCGCTGCTGGACGCGGTGCGGGTCTGCCCGTTTCGGACCAGGGCTGCGGCGATGCTGAACGTGCTCACCTCGGCGGTGCCGGCCGGGGCGGAACTCCTGGACGGGCTGCGCGACGACCCGGTACTGGCCCCGCTCGCGGTGACGGCCCTGCTCGACCGGGGCGCCCTGCAGCCGGAGGACCTCACCGATCGGGAGCAGGCACTGGTCATGACCGAAGGGTTCCTGCAACTGCTGGAGATGGGCGGGCCTGAGGTCGTCCGCGAACAGATCGAGGAGATGGCCGGCGACCTGGCCGGCCTGGACTTCGCGGAGCTGCTCGCCATAATGCGCGGCTGCGGACATCCCGGTGCGCCGACGTTGCGGGACTTCCAGGCCCTCGTGGTAGATCCGGGGTAGCCGGAGGTCGCGAGAGCGAAGGTGAACAGGTCAGTCGGGCTGCGACGGACCGGGCAGGACGATACGGAACGCCGCCCCGCCGCCCGGGGTCGGGCGGTATTCGACCCGCCCGCCGTGGCGGCGGCGACGGAGACGTACATCGCGGTCCACAGCAGCCGGTTGACCGGGTGACGGACGAAGTCCTCACCGGTCTCCGTCTGGACCAGGTGGGGAGACCATCGGGCCGGGTGCCGCGCCAACCCGCAGGCGGGAGTCACCAGCAGCTACGAGTGGACCGGCTCAGGACGCCCGGGCGTGCTTACGAGCGGTAGCGGCATGTCGCAGGTCGCCACGCCCGCAGTATCCGTACTCGACCCGTCGCCGCCACACGGTCAGCCGGCAGTAGTCCGCCTCAATCGTCCAGGTACGGCGTTCGACCCGATCCTCGATCTGCACGGGCCGCGAGGTCACCGGCTCGTTCGCGCGCAGATGAGCCCAGTTGTGCGCCGCCTCCCATTCCGGGAAGGTGGCTACCAGCTCGCCATCGCCGTCGTAAACCTGGAATTGGCGAGTCTTCATTGTCGCGCCTTTCGGTGATTGTCCGATAATGATGAGCGTGGATCTGCCCGCCGGAGCCGCCGCGGAAGAAATCCCCCCCGCGCACAGCCACACGACGGAGAGCCGCGCGACGGGGACAGCGCGGCGGACAACGGCGAGATGGCCGGCTCCGGGCGAGGATCGTCATCCACTCACCCGGAACCGGCGGCTGGCGGTTGACGCCTGACGGTTGACGCCTGACGGCGTCGACACCTGCGGGACCGGCGACGCGGCCGCCGGGCATGGAGGCACCACAGGTGCGGGGCACCGTGTCTCGGCGCGGTCTCCCTACCGACATCCCGGACCCTGCGCGATGACCATCGACGTCTCCCCGCAACCAGCTCTACCCCAAACTCTCACCTTGAGGTGCATCATCGCTACTCAAGGTAAGCATGACCCCTGCACGCCTCTTCTGCAAGAACTTCTGTAAGAGTTTCACTACCCAGCGATGCGCGCCCTGGGTGAGGAGTGGCGAACAAGTGGCAAGATGCATCCATCACCCCGAAGAGCCCGAAGGACGAGCGATGGCCACGAGCGGCGGTCCGACCGTGCGGCGAAGGCGCCTGGGCGCCGAGTTACGACGACTCCGCGAGGGGGCGGGCATCTCCGTCGACGAGGTCTGCCAGCTGCTGCGCTGTTCGGTTTCCAAGGTCAGTCGGATGGAGAACGGCCGCGTGCCGGTCCGCACCCGGGACGTGTCCGACCTGCTGGGTCTCTACGGCGTGACCGACGACGAACGCCGGGACGCGTTGCTGGCCCTGGCCCGCGAGTCCCGGCGCCACGGCTGGTGGCATACCTACCACGACGTGGTCCCCGCCTGGTTCGAGATCTATATCGGCCTGGAGGGCGACGCCGCCTCGATCTCGGTCTACGAATCGCAGCTCGTCCATGGGCTACTGCAGACCAGCGACTACGCCCGGCACGTCATCCGAGCCGACGATCCGGAGGTGAGCGAGGACGAGGCCGAACGCAAGATCGCGCTCAGGCTGGACCGGCAGCGCCGGCTCACCGCCGCCGATCATCCTCGCCTCTGGGTGATTCTGGACGAGGCGGTCCTACGCCGGACAATCGGCGGCAGAGCCATCATGCGAAGCCAACTCGAGTTCCTCGCCAAACAGTCCGAACTGCCGAACGTGACAATCCAGGTGCTTCCTTTCTCCGTGGGCGCGCATGCCAGCCTGGGAAGCACATTCTCGATACTCGGATTCCCCGAGTCGGGAGACAACGAAGTGGTCTATATAGAGGAAGCGGCCGGAAGCCTCTATATTGAGCGCCCCTCCGAAGTCAGGCGCTATAGAGTGAAGCTGGATCATCTTCTGGCGGCAGCCCTGCGGCCGGAGGAGTCCATCCAGATGATACTCTCGGTCGCAGAGGAAATGAAATGACCAGATATATGAAGCCGATCATCGACAATGTCATCGGGGCGGCTTGGCGCAAGAGCAGCTACAGCAACGGCGCGGGCGGTATGTGTGTGGAGGTCGCGGCGCTCGGCGGGGGCGTCGCCGTCCGCGACTCGAAGAACCCGACCGGGCCGGTGCTCGCCTTCTCGGCGGCCGAGTGGGACGCGTTCCTGGCCGGCGCGCGGGACGGCGAGTTCGACCGGAGTCGGATCATCCCGGGCTGAACCACCGTCCGGCCCTGATCCGGGGGAATGGGGGCGGGATGTCCCGCCCCCACCGAA
>NZ_CDWRCK010000321.1:0-4078 GCF_977927595.1 Frankia sp. CcWB3 | reverse complement strand
GGGGCGGTGCGGCGATGACCGCCCGGGTGCTCGTCGCGCGCCTCGACAGCGACGGCGACGTCCTGCTGTCCGGTCCAGCGATCCGCGCGGTGGCCGCGACCGCGGCGCACGTGACCCTGCTCGTAGGCCCCCGCGGGCGGGCGGCTGCCGAGCTGCTGCCCGGAGTGGACGAGGTTGTCGTCTGGCGCTGCCCCTGGATCGACGCGAGCCCGCCACCGGTGCGCCGCGACGACGTCGACGGCCTCGTCGACCGGCTGGCCGCCGGTCGCCTCGACGACGCGCTGATCCTCACCTCGTTCCACCAGAATCCGCTGCCGCTGGCCCTGCTGCTGCGGATGGCCGGCGTCGGGCGGATCGCCGCCGTGAGCGAGGACTACCCCGGCACGCTGCTCGACGTCCGCCACCACCTGCCCGAGACGGGGCTGCACGAGGTCACCAGAGCCCTGTCGACCGCGGCGGCGCTCGGCTACCGGCTACCGGACGAGGACGACGGGCTGCTCGCGGTCCGCCGGCCGCTGCCGGACCCGACCCCCCTGATCGGCCCGGAGCCGTACGTCGTCCTGCATCCGGGCGCCTCGGTGGCCGCCCGACGCTGGAACCCGCCGCGGTTCACGGTGGTGGTGCGCCGGCTGACTGGCCGGGGACACCGGGCCGTCGTGACCGGTGGACCCGACGAGGTGGGGCTCACCGCCACCGCGGCCGGCCGCCTGCCCGGCGTGCATGACCTCGGCGGGCGCACGGACTTGGCGGGCCTCGCCGGCGTCCTGGAGCGGGCCGGCGCGGTGGTCGTCGGCAACACCGGCCCCGCGCATCTCGCCGCCGCGGTCGGCACCCCGATCGTCTCCCTGTTCGCCCCGACGGTGCCGGCCGAACGGTGGCGGCCCTACACCTCCCGGCACGTCCTGCTCGGCGACCAGGCGATCGGCTGCGCCGGATGCCGGGCCCGGGACTGCCCGGTGCCCGGCCATCCCTGTCTGAACACCGTCGAACCCGACGAGGTCGTCGACGCCGTGGAGACGGTTCTCGCCTTCCCCGTCGTCACCGTTCCCCCCGCCCGGCAGGAGGTCCTGGAGGCCCCTTGATGAAGGTCCCGACGAAGGTCTCGACGAAGGTCTCGATGGTTTCCGAGCATGCCAGCCCGCTCGCGGCACTCGGCGGTGTCGACGCGGGCGGGCAGAACATCCACGTCGCCTCGCTGGCCGATGCCCTGGCCCGCCGGCAGGTCGACGTCATCGTGCACACCCGCCGGGACGACCCCGACCTGCCGCGCCGCGTCAGGCGCGGGGAAGGCGTCCAGGTGGACCATGTGCGTGCCGGTCCCGCCAGATTCGTTCCTAAAGACGAACTTCTCCCCTACATGGACGACTTCGCCGCCGACCTGCACGAGCAGTGGCGACGGTGCCGTCCCGACGTCGTCCACGCGCACTTCTGGATGTCCGGGCTCGCCGCGCTGCGGGCCGCCCGGCCGCTGGGCATCCCGGTGGTGCTCACGATGCACGCCCTGGGCGTGGTGAAACGCCGCCACCAGAGCCGCAAGGACACCTCACCGCCGGAACGCGTCGCCATCGAACAGCGGCTCGTCGGCGACGTCGACCAGCTCCTCGCCACCTGCACGGACGAGGTGTTCGAGCTGGTCCGGCTGGGGGCGCCGCGCGGGCGGGTCAGCGTGGTGCCCTGCGGGGTGGACCTGTCCCGGTTCACCCCGCACGGATGGGCCCGGCCGCGGCGCGGCGACCGCGTCCGGCTGCTGTTCGTCGGTCGTCTGGTGGAACGCAAAGGGGTCGGCAACGTCATCAGCACGCTGCCCCATCTGCCGGCGGCCGACCTCGTCGTCGCGGGTGGTCCCGATCCGGCGCACCTCGACACCGACCCGGAGGTGGACCGGCTGCGTCGACTGTCGGTCGAGCTGGGCGTCGCCGACCGGACGAGCTTCATCGGGCGCGTCGACCACGACGAACTGCCCGCCCTCTACCGCTCCGCCGATGTCGTCACCTGCGTGCCCTGGTACGAACCGTTCGGCATCGTCCCACTGGAGGCGATGGCCTGCGGCGTGCCGGTTGTCGCCTCGGCCGTCGGCGGTCTCGTCGACACGGTCGTGGACGGCAAGACCGGCCTGCACGTGCCACCACGGTCCCCGGAACGGATCGTTGAGGCCCTTACCGAGCTGATGGGCGACCCCGCGTGGCGGCGGGAACTCGGTGAGCAGGGCGCCCGGCGCGCCCGCGCCCTGTTTTCCTGGGACCGGGTGGCCACGCTGACCCTGGGCAGCTACCAGCGGTTGACCCGCCACGGCACGTCCCGCTTCGGCCGTCCCTATCTCCCGGCGGGGGTCTGACCCATGGACCGACCGGCACCGGGACCGGCGGCATGCCGGCCGATGCCGTCCGGGCGCGGCCACGTCGCCGCGTTGCAACTGGCCCTGGACGGACTCGACGTCGACCGGCTCGCCGCCTGGGGGACCCGGCTGGCCGAGGTCCTGGCCGCGGGCGGCCGGCTGCTCGCCGCCGGCAACGGCGGATCCGCCGCCGAGGCCCAGCATCTGACCGCGGAGCTGGTCGGCCGGTTCCGCGACGACCGGGCCCCGATGTCGGCCATCCCGCTGCACGCTGACACCTCCTCGCTGACCGCGATCGGCAACGACTTCGGCTACGACGACGTGTTCGCCCGCCAGGTGCGCGCCCACGGCCGGCCCGGCGACGTCCTGATGCTGCTGTCCACCTCGGGCCGCAGCGCCAATCTGCTGCACGCGGCCGACGCGGCCCGGGAGCTGGGCCTGACAACGTGGGCGCTGGTCGGCCGGGCCGACAGCCCACTGGCGGCCGCCTGCGACGAGATCGTGGCGACCGGGCGCGCAGGCGAGAGCGAACCGCGCGAGAACGAACCGCGCGAGAACGAACCGCGCGAAAGCGAACCGTCGACCGCGACCGTGCAGGAGACCCACCTGGTCGCCGTGCACGTTCTCTGCGCGGCCTGTGACGTCGCGCTGGGCGTCGCGCCGACCCGGGAGGCCCTGCCGCGATCCGCCGCCTCGTCCGCGTCCACACCGCAATCCGCTGCCCCACCGGAATGCGCTGCCCCACCGTCCCCGCGGCGGCCGCTGGTCGTCGTCGGAGACACGCTGCTGGACCGCGACCTCGTCGGCCGGGTCGAACGGCTGGCCCCCGATGCGCCGGTGCCCGTGCTCGACCAGACCGACGACCTGGCCCGGCCGGGCGGCGCGGGCCTCGCCGCCCTGCTCGCCGCCCGCGACGGTCACGACGTCGTCCTCGTCACCGCCCTGGCTGACGACGAGGGCGGGCGACGCCTCGCCGCGTTGCTCGCCGACGCCAGCGTCACCGTCGTCGACCTCGGGCTCGACGGCCCGACACCGCAGAAAATCCGGATGCGGACCGGCACCAGCACCCTGCTGCGTCTCGATCGCGGGACCGGTGACAATCGCGGGACCGGTGGCGCGGTGCGCGACACGCTTCCCGAGGCGGGCCGGCGGGCGCTCGCCGCGGCCCGGGCGATCCTCGTCGCCGACTACGGTCGCGGACTCGCGCGGCATCGCCCGGTCACCGCGGCGCTCGCCGGCCGGGCGCGGCGGGTTCCACTCGTCTGGGATCCGCACCCGCGGGGTGACGTGCCCCCGCGCGGCGCCACGCTCGTCACACCGAACCTGGCCGAGACGCGGTGGTTCACCCGCAACGCCACGGTGCGCCGGGACCCCATCGCCGAGGCTACGGACCGCGGCCGCCGGCTCGTGGCCCACTGGGGTGCCGCCGGCGTCGCGATCACCCTCGGCGAACGCGGTGCCCTGCTGGTCGGCGCCTCGGACACGCCCCCGCTGATCGCACCGGCGACGCCGGTCGCCGCGGATCCCTGCGGCGCCGGCCACCGCTTCGCCGCGACCGCCACGGCGCTGCTGGGCGCGGGTGCGCTGCCGTCGGAAACCGTCGTCGCCGCGACCCGCGCCGCCAGCGACTTCCTCGCCGCCGGCGGGGTCTCGACGCTCGCCCGGAAAGACGGAGGCGGGGACGAAGGCGGGACTCGCGACGGAGATGGAGGCCGGGGCGGAGACGCAGGCCGGGGCGGGAAC
>NZ_CDWRCK010000320.1:2814-4732 GCF_977927595.1 Frankia sp. CcWB3 | reverse complement strand
GGGAAAGGGCAGGGGACGGCGGCTCGGCCGATCGGTCGTCGGAACGGGCTCTCCCCGCCGTGGCGGGCATCCGGCGTTCCAGCCGGCCGGTGGCCGCGAGGGCTCCGGCGACGGCGCCCAGCCGGGCCATGTGGCCGCGCAGCACCTCGGCCGCCTCGGTGAGGCGGGCCGGGAGCGGCTGGTCGAGCGGGATCGCCGCCAGGTGGGTGGCGGTGTCGTCGGGTCGCAGCGCCTCGGTCAGGCAGGCCGCCAGCAGGGCCTCCTTGTCCGCGAAGACGCGGAAGATCGTGCCTTCCCCGATGCCCGCCGCGCGGGCGATCTTCGCGGTGGTGACCGAGGTGCCGTACTCGATGACGAGGGGGAGGGCCGCGGTGACGATCATAGCGCGGCGCTGGTCGGGGTCCATGACCGGGGCCCGGCGTCGGGGCGGGGTCGGTGAGGTCTCTGGCATGCGATCCACAGTACGGAGTGAGTACTCACTCCTCAAGGGTTGACTGACGGCGGCCTCCCGCCGACCGGGGCGGTATGGGCGGATCAGGCCCGCAAGTCGCGGATCAGGCCCGGGCCGGGCACCACCTTTCGGCCCCCTGTTTCCGTTCAGGTCGTGTTGAGCATTCCCGAAACCCGTGGCCAGGCTAGGCTCGTCCCACATGAACGGCGTTCCCGAGCCGCTGAACTAGCCGCTGAAAGGGTCCTCATGCGACGGCGTCTGTCGATCACCCTGGCCGGCCTTGGGTTGTTCACCGCGTTGTTCGCCGCCGCGGCCTCGGTGATGGCCTCGGCGGTGGCACCGGCAGCTCCGAGCGTCACGAGGGTCGTCGCGGAGCCGGTCGCGTTCACGACCTGGAACGAGAAGCAGCCACCGGCGGCCGTCACCTACAACCGGCATCTCGTGCCGGTCGGCGCCGGGGCGGTCGTACTGGCGGCCGGCGGGCCTCGTACCGTGGTGGGCCTGGTGGTTCAGGGCCTGCTGCCCGACCGCAGGTACGGGGCGCATGTTCATCAGAAGGCGTGTGGCGCGACGGGTACGGCGGCCGGGCCGCATTACCAGAACATCCCGGACCCGGTACAACCCTCTGTCGATCCGGCGTACGCCAATCCACACAACGAGGTCTGGCTGGATTTCAGCACGGATGCCGGCGGCAACGGCCAGGCGTTCGCCATCGTCGACTGGAACTTCCGGGCCGGCGGTGCCAGTGCGGTCGTGCTCCATGAGCACGGGACGAGTGGCATGCCCGGCGAAGCCGGATCTGCCGGTCCGCGGGCGGCCTGCATTACCGTTCCGTTCTCCTAAATCTTTCCTAAATCCGATCGCTTCGCTGGTTCGTGCCGAAGCCGAAGCCGAAGGCGCCGGTCGCCGGGCTCTCCCGCCTCCCGGTGGACTCGTGGCCCCTTATGGACGCCGTCGGCGGCGGTCGCGCAGCGGGTTTGCCGTAGTCAGAGTCTCCGGTGCGTGGTGGATGGGCACCAGGACGCCGGACGGTGGCGTGACGCGACGATGCGGCGGGCTTCAGCAGAGTGGCCGTGCGGCGGGTTCAGCAGGGCGGCGGTGCGGTCGTCGTCGCCCCGAGTGGGGCGGCCGTCGGGCAGCTTGTCGCCGTGGCCGAGGTGCCCGGGCTCGGCGACGAGGTCGGCACGACCGTCGGGGATGCGCCCGTCGGCTGCGATGGCCGGCTCGTAGGCGTGGCGCTCGGCTGCGCGCTCGCCGCGGTGAGTACCGGTGTCGGAGCGCCCGGGTCCGTCGGTGTCATCGGCTGTTCGTCGCCGACCGGGGCCGGGCCGGGCTGGGTGCCCGGCGTCCACAGTGGAGCACCGGCTGGCGGCTGGTTCGCGGGGTCGCTGGGGACCGCCCGGCCGAACGGCGGGGCGGGGGCGGCCGGTTGCACCTGAGGATCGGAGCCGCCGGCACCGATGAGCA
>NZ_CDWRCK010000320.1:0-2177 GCF_977927595.1 Frankia sp. CcWB3 | reverse complement strand
CCAGGATGCCGGGAGCCGGCCGAGCAGCCCGCCGTCCGCCGCGTGTCGCGGCGGGCCGGCTGCGCCGCCGTCGGCGGGATCCTGCACCGAGCCGTCCGTGCCCCGGCGGGGTACCGGGACGGTGCGCCACGACTGGTCGTCGTCCGGCGGTGGCGTCGGCCGGTTGGCCAGGGGATGGGTCGGCTGATCGGGCTGGTCGGGGTCCAGCGGCGCGCCGCCGCCGTTGCCGCCGCCGTTGCCGGGCCCCGCGCTCAGCGGCGGGCGGGCCTGCCAGGGGGTGAGAGCCAGCGCCGCAGCCCGGTCGGCATCGGCCGGGGTGCGGACCGCGGAGTCCGAGACCAGGCGGCGGACCAGCTCGGCGGCGCTCGGGCGCTCCTCCGGCCGACGGGCGAGCGATGCGCGCACCAGCGGGGCGAGTTTCGCCGGCACGCCGGCGATGTCGGGTGGTCGGTCCTCGCGCATCCTGGTCAGCACGTCGGACTGCTCGGAGGCGAACGGCGGATGTCCCGTCGCCGCGTACGTCACGCAGGCGCCCCAGGCGAACACGTCGGCGGGGGGCCCGGCCCGTTCCCCGCGCAGCTGCTCGGGCGCCATCCAGGCCAGCGTGCCAATGAGAATCCCGGTCCGGGTGTGGCTGGGGATCCCCGAGGCCCGCGCGATGCCGAAGTCGATGACCTTCGGGCCGTCCCAGGCCAGCAGGATGTTCGAGGGCGTGAGGTCGCGGTGCACCACTCCGGCGGCATGGATGGCGATCAGCGCGTCGGCGAGTCCCACGCTGAAGCCGTGCAGCAGCCGTTCCTCCAGCCGGCCGTGGCGCAGCACCGCGTCGGCGAGGTTGGTGCCCTCCACGTATTCGGTCGCCAGCCACGGCGACGTGGCCTCGGGATCGGCATCGAGCACCGCCGCGACCGCCCGGCCGTGCACCCGGCGGGCGGCGGCCACCTCGCGGCGGAACCGTTCCCGGAATTCGGGGTCGTCAGCGAACCGGGCGTCGGGAACCTTCACCGCGGCGGCCCGGCCGTCGGCGTTGAAACCGAGGTACACGGTGCCCATGCCGCCAGCGCCGATCCGGTTGTGGATCGTGAACGGGCCGACGTGGCGCGGGTCGTCGTCAACAAGCGGGGTCAGCATCGTGCCGCCTGTTCTGGTCGCCGCGCCCGGTCCTGCGCCCGGCGGCGCGCCCGGCCGTGAGACTCGGAATGCCGGGGCTCACCCGAAAGCTCACTCCTTCGTCGGCGGTGGGCACGGGCCGGGGCCCGGTGGCCGCCGGCCCGCGCCCACCGGTGTCCACGGCGTTCACGGCGTTCACGGCCCCGCGAGACCCCTAACCCTGAACCGTAATGCTTCCAGCGCAGCGATGTGCGGCTGGGCGCGGAGGCGGGCGCGTCGGGTTCGCCACCCGGCACCGCCCGCCGCCACCCGGACCCCGGCGGATGGCGGCCCTACCGTCGGCTGCCGGAGACATTCGGGTCGCTCGGTGGAATCTTGTCCAGGGTGGAGAAGTTCGTGCCGGTCCAGCGGAAGCGGACGTCGGCGTGGCCCGATGGGGCATCGACCGGGTCCCGCGGGTCGTAGGTGGCATAGCGCAGCACGACCTCATGATCGTTGCGTTGGCGCTGGAGGGTGATGTGCGCGCTGGGTGCCTTCGTGTCCGTACCACGGTACTCACCGTCGGCGAAGACGAAGGCGAGCTGCCGGGGGGTGTCCCCGGCCGGCTGGCCGGTGCCGATCACGACGTTCAGTCGCCGGCCGGCCGCGTAGGTGCTCATGTCCGGCTCATAGCCCTTCCGGCGCACCGTGGCGGCGGCGTCGGCGGCGGACAGCGTCGCCGTGGTCGCCGTCGGGCTCGCCGCCGTGGTCGCCACCGGCGTCGGGCTCGCTGACGCCGACGCCTGCGCCCGCGCCGATGCGGGCCCGGTCGTGGCGGGCGGCGCGGCGGCCTGCGGCGGACCCGTCGTCCCGGCGGCCGTCCCCCCCGTCGCCAGCGGGTTCGGCGTCGACCCCGTGACGGTGGGCGTGTCGTCGCCACGGTTGAGCACCAGGGCCGCCGCGAGGCCCCCACCGAGCAGCATCGCGAGCAGCGCGGCCACCGCCACGGCGGCTCCACGCCGCCCGTCGCCCCCGCTCCCGCCTCTGCCTCTGCCTCTGCCCAGCCCGACACGCCACCCGTCGTCCTC
>NZ_CDWRCK010000319.1:1165-4709 GCF_977927595.1 Frankia sp. CcWB3 | reverse complement strand
CCCTGCACCTGTCCGAGCTGGAGACGTTCGAGACCTACGAGACGCACAGCGCCACGCTGCACCTGGCCGCCGATCGCGTGTACAAGCGCAAGAAGCCGGTGAACCTGGGCTTCCTCGACTTCACCGACCGCCGCACCCGGGAGTCGGTCTGCCGGTCGGAGGTCGCGCTCAACCGCCGGCTGGCCCCCGACGTCTACCTGGGGGTCGCTGATCTCCTCGACGACACCGGTGAGGTGATCGACCACCTGGTCGTGATGCGGCGGATGCCGGCGAGTCGGCGGCTGTCCACCCTCGTCCGCCGGCGCAGCCGGGTCGGCCCGGCACTGCGCACGGTCGCCCGGGCGCTGGCGGTGTTCCACCAGCGGTGCGAGACCTCACCGGAGATCGCGGTGGCGGGGCACCGGGCGACCCTGGAGGGGCTGTGGCGGGAGGGTCTGGAAGGCATCTCCCCCTACCGCGGCACCCTGCTGGACGCGGCGGTGGTCGACGAGATCGGCGAACTGGCGCTGCGCTACCTGGCCGGCCGGGAGACGCTGCTCGGCGATCGGGTGCGCGCCGGGTGGATCCGCGACGGGCATGGCGACCTGCTCGCCGACGACATCTACTGCCTCGACGACGGACCCCGCATCCTCGACTGCATCGAGTTCGACCCGCGGCTGCGCTTCGGTGACGTCCTCGGTGACGTCGCGTTCCTGGCGATGGATCTGGAACGCCTCGGCGCGCCGGAGGAGGCCGCCGAGTTCCTCGACGCCTACCGGGAGTTCAGCGGCGAGGTGCACCCGCGGTCGTTGCAGCATCTCTACGTCGCCTACCGGGCGTTCGTCCGGGCGAAGGTGACCTGTATCCGGGGCGGGCAGGGTGATCCCGACGCGGCCGAGGAGGCCCGCCGGCTGCTGGCCGTCGCCCACCGTCACCTGCGGGCCGGCCGGGTCCAGCTCGTCGTGGTCGGCGGGCTGCCCGGGACGGGCAAGACGACCCTGGCCGGCAGGCTGGCCGGGGTCGGTGACGGCTGGGTGCTGCTGCGCTCCGACGTGATCCGCCAGGAGTTGACCGGGATGCCTCTGCGTGAGGGCGGGCCGGCTGCGGACACCACCGCCGGCGGGTACGCCAGTGCCCTGCGCAACGCCGGCGGCACCGCCACGAGAACCGGAGCCCACGGAACCGGAGCCCGCCGCGACGCCGGTACCGGCGCGGTGGGCGCGGTGGGCGTCGCGCCGGCGGGCGGGCCGGTCGCGGACGGCGACCCCGCGACCTCCGACCCGCGGTTCGGCACCGGGCGCTACGCCCCCGAGATCACCGACGCGACGTACGCCGAGATGCTGCGCCGCGCCGGGGCGGCTCTCGCCCGCGGGGAACGGGTGGTGCTGGACGCCTCCTGGTCGAGCGCGCGTCACCGCCGGGCCGCCGCCGAGCTCGCCGCAAGCGTCTGCGCCGACCTGGTGGAGCTGCACTGCGTGACGGCACCGGAGGTGGCGGCTGCCCGGATCGGCCGCCGCGCCGCCGCGGGCACCGATCCGTCGGAGGCGACGATGGCCATCCACCGGGCGATGGCGGCCCGCGCCGACCCCTGGCCGTCGGCGACGGTGGTACGCACCGCCGTCCCGGTCGCCGAGGCCCTGCAGACGGTTCTCGCCCACCTGGACTGACGCCGCCCGGTGGGTCCGGTGTGACCATCCCGCGCGGCGCCGTCGCGTTTCAGGGCGCCGTCACTTCTCGATGCGGGTGGCGTACACGGCGGCCTGGGTGCGGCTGGACAGCTCTAGCTTCTCCAGGATGGCCGAGACGTAGTTCTTCACCGTCTTCTCGGACAGGTGAATCCGCCCGGCGATCTGCCGGTTGGTCAGCCCCTCCGCGATGAGGACGAGGATCTGGCGTTCCCGCTCGCCGAGGGTGGCAAGCTTGCGGTCCTCGGCCGGGCCCTCCCGCAACCGGGTGAGGACCCGCTGGGTGACGGCCGGGTCGAGCAGGGAACGGCCCGCGGCGATCGTCCGGATGGCGCCGACCAAGTCCGTGCCCCTGATCTGCTTGAGCAGGTAGCCGGCGGCCCCGGCCATGATGGCGGCGAACAGGGCGTCATCGTCGTCGTAGGAGGTGAGGATCAGGCAGCCGATCTCGGGATGCGCCGAGCGCAGGTCCCGGCAGACGTCGATACCGTTGCCGTCCTCGAGGCGGGCGTCGAGCACGGCAACGTCCGGCCTCGTCGCCGGGATCCGGCGCAGTGCCTCCGCCGCGGTGGACGCCTCTCCGACGACCTCGATGTCACCGGTCTCGGAGAGCATCTCGCGGATGCCGCGCCGGACGATCTCATGATCGTCCAGGAGGAAGACCCGTACGGTGCCCACGGTGTCGACGATACTCACGGTGCCGACGATACCGTCCATGGTCGTCGCCCGGACCGGTTCGGCATGGTGCCGGGAGGGTGCGCGGGTGCGGCCGGGCCCGTTGCGGGCCCGTTCGAGCCGTTCGGCGCCTCCGGGTGAACCCGCCCGCGTGAGCGCACCGCCCCCGGCCCGGGGCCCGCAGCGGCTGGCGGCCGCACAACCGGTGAGAGCCGGTGGCTACCCGAGGCGGTTACCCGAGGCGGGCGACGCCGCCGTAGACACTGACCTCGGCATCGGTCGGCAGACACTGACCTCGGCATCGGTCGGCACCTCGCCCTCGGCGGCGGGCTCCTCCGGCCGCCACCGAGGGACCATCTCCACTCCGGGGTCGATGAGCTCCAGGCCGGCAAAGAACCGTTCCACTTCGGCCCGAGTGCGGTGCTGCCCGGGGATGCCCCGGGAGCGGTACGTGGTGAAGAGCTGCTCCATGCCGGGGTTGACGTCGGCGGTGGCGTGGGTGAGCGCCAGATAACTGCCCGACGGCAGGGCCGCCAGCAGCCGGCCGAGGACGCCGTAGGGGTCATCCGCGTCGGGGATAAAATGAAAGATCGCGATCAGGGACAGGGCGACTGGCTGGGTCAGGTCGAGGGTGTCGCGCAGTTCCGGGGCGGCCAGAATGCGCTCCGGGTCGCGCAGATCCGCGTCGAGGTAGGCGGTGCGGCCCTCGGGGGTGCTGGCGAGCAGGGCGCGAGCGTGGGCGAGCACGATCGGGTCGTTGTCGGTGTAGACGATCCGGGCGTCCGGGGCGAGGCCCGGTTCTCCACCGCGGCGGTGCTGGCGCCCGGGAAGGCGGCCCGTGCCTGCTCGGCCGCCTCCCGATCAGCGGGGAAGTTGTCCTTGCCGCCCAGGTAGTAGTGTCGGGTAGCGAGGGCACATTGCTGTGCCCCCGCCCCCTCAGAACCGTGCGTGCGCCTCACGACGCACACGGCTCAAGCAAGCCCGGGGGCTCGCAGGCTGCGAAGGTGCTGTTTCGACGCGCTCGTCGGTGGGTAGCCGTCGGGCGCAGTGGGTGTGCACGAGGCGGTGAGCAGAGGATACGTCCGGCGTGCCGGATTCGGGGCTGAGGGCGATCGATTGTCGGTTGATCTCCTTTCGTGTCCCGGCAAGCCACTGTTCCCATTCCTGGGGGCTGTTGGGCTCGCTTCTGAGGAGTCGAAATGAAA
>NZ_CDWRCK010000319.1:0-561 GCF_977927595.1 Frankia sp. CcWB3 | reverse complement strand
CGTCCCCTGACGTGCAAGAGAAGTCCTCGGCAGATTGGGCAGCGGCCGTGCTGCTGTGAGAGCAGCCGTAGATTGCCCGGACTGAGCGGAGGTTTGCTCTTGCGTCGCCGTTCATTCCAGTACTCGCTCAGGTTCGGATCATCCGGAGATGCCGTTCCAGGAACGAGATGATGTCTGGCGATCGTCGTCCAGGAGAACTTCTGGAGGTAGCCGCCGGTTACGTGGTCACCGAAAACCCAGCGGTCCTGCCTGGCGCGGTTGAAACGACCGAAGTACTGTTTGACGATCCAGTCCCTCGACTTCTTCGGGTGGCTGTGCTTGGCCTACTTGTAGGTAAGCTTCCACATATGCGTATCCAGGGCGCTGAAAGACGCGCTGGAGACACCCGGCCGGTAGTACGAGGCCCATCCTTTGATAATCGGGTTCAGGCGACGGGTGACCGCTTCCGCGTTCATCCCCCGCAGGTCCCGCATCTCCGTACTAAGCCGTGCCCGGATTCGCTTCATGGTAAACATTCACGTAGATTCGTGATCTTGCGGTGAGTGGTTGGTGTTGGAGCTG
>NZ_CDWRCK010000318.1:0-4111 GCF_977927595.1 Frankia sp. CcWB3 | reverse complement strand
AGGCTGGCGCTGCGGGGCGTGGGAGTGCTGGGCCGGGTGAGACTGCTGGGCCGGGTGAGACTGGGAGTTTCCGTACTGAGACAGAGGATCCGCCGATCAGGTCAGGGCCGCCATGGGTCCACCCGGGCTGGATGAGGTGTTCCACACCAGTCCGCGTATCGTCCGGAGGCCGGGGGTACGGCCGGGTTTCGCGACCGGACCCACCGGCGGGTCATCCCCGCTAGGGCGCTCGCACCGACCTCGCACACCCGACCGTTCGGCCGGGCGCGGACGGCCTTGCAAGCCGTCGTTCTGTTCAAGGTACATCGCCGTCCCGCCACGCGGAGTGTGAGAGACGCCGATCCTGCGGCTGTACGTCTCGGGCTCACCCGCCGGTTCGTCCCGGGTTACTCCTTCGGGCGAGCGGGTCGCCGGCCGCGGTCCGCAGCCCCCGGTCGCGGCGGTGACGTGCCCGGCCCCATGGAAGTGGGTGGTCCCACCGGAGTGTCCGATCCCACGGCGGGGTCCGGCCCGATCGGGGAGGGCCGCCATCCAGGCCCGCAACCGGCGGGCGAGCAGCAGTCAGAGCAGCAGCGGCGCGAACGGCATCGCTGTGAGGTTAGGGGTAGACGAACGGAAAGCCGGAGTACACTGCCCCCCGTGCCGGGGGCGGGATAGGGATCGAGCCCGTGCTGCCCGGCCGCGCCGGCCCGCAGGAAGACGTCGACGTCGTAGTGGCCGATCCGGGTAATCAGCCCGAACCAGACCAGCATGACCAGTCCGGCGACCGGCAGGCTGGGCCGACCGGGTGGCGTCGGCCATGGCAGTCCCCGGACGGGCTATCGGTCATCCGGGCCGGGCCGGCTCCCACGTTCGTCGCCACGGCGATCGTCCTCGTTGCCCCGCACGCTTCCTCAACCCCACCCGTTGCGTCAGAAGGCGAGTTCGGTGACCAGGTGGATGACCAGTCCCACGAGGGCACCGACGACGGTGCCGTTGATCCGGATGAACTGCAGGTCGCGACCGACGTGCAGCTCGATGCGCCGGGAGGTCTCGTCGGGCTGCCAGCGGCCGACAGTATCTCCGATGATCGCGGCGATGTCGTCCTTGTACCGGCACACCACGCGGGTGGCCGCGTTCGCCACGGTGTGGTCGACGGTGCGCGCCAGCTCCGGATCGGTGGCGAGCTGGGCGCCGAAGGCCGCGAGTTCGTCGGTCGCGCGGACCCGGGCCGTGCTGCCCGGATCGGAGGCGAGATCGAGCAGGATGCTTTTCGCCGTGGCCCACATGGCGGAGATCATCCGGTCGACCTCAGGATGGGCCAGGAGCCGGTACTTGATTTGCTCGACCTGCCGTCCCAGCGCCTCGTCGGTGCGCAGCCGGCCGGCGAAGCCGCGCAGGAACGTGTCCAGGGCGCGGCGTGCCCGGTGCTCGGGGTCGGTGCGCAGCGCCTCGGTGAAGCGCAGCGCCTCGCTGTACGCCTTGGCCGCGACCGCCTCGTCCAGCCACTTCGGCGACCAGCTTGGTGCCCGGTCCTGCACGGTGCGGGTGAAGACCTCCGGGTTCTGCTTCAACCACGTCTCGGCCTCGGTGACGATCACGTCGACCAGTCGATGGTGCAGCCGGTCCTCGACCACCCGTTCCAGCGCCATTCCGAGGGCCCCGGCCCAGGGCCGTTCGACGATGCGGGGCAGCACCGCCTTCTCGACGAGTTCGCGGACCAGGTCGTCGTTCATTCCGGAGATCATCGCGGTGAGCCGCTCCGCCGCCTCGGTCGTGACCCGTTCGGCGTGCGACGGCTGGCGTAGCCAGGCACCGACCCGGGCGGACACTCCGATGCCGTCGATCTTCTCCCGGATCACGTCCTCGGCGAGGAAGTGGGTGCCGACGAAGCTCTCCAGGCTCCGACCAAGCGCGTCCTTACGCCGAGGAATGATCGCCGTGTGCGGGATCGGGAGGCCGAGTGGGTGGCGGAACAGCGCGGTCACGGCGAACCAGTCGGCCAGTGCGCCGACCGCGCCCGCCTCGGCGGCCGCGGCCACGTACCCGATCCACCCCGGGCCACCGCGGGCCTGCCAGCGGGCGGCGAGGAGGTAGATCGTCGCCACCGCGGCAAGCAGGCTGCCGGCGATGAGCCGCATCCGGCGAAGCCCGCGGCGCAGGCCCGCCTCGTCGGTGGTGCCGCGCGCGAAGCCAGCCGACACCGGCCCGGAGACGCCCTCCGGATCGTTCATCGCCGCCCGTTCGGTCGGCCGCCCGTCCCGCCGCCCACTGAGATCCTCCTGCTCGTTCCGCCAGCCGGATCGGCGCGGACCGACCAGGCTGGCGGGCGAGCCTGGCGGTGTCGGACGCGACGATCCTCGGCCACCTTATGCGGGAGCACCGCCCATCCGGACCGGCGTGGGGATCATTCGGTCTGGCGCCGGATCCGTTGCTGGATGACGACCAGATCGACGATGGCGACGAGGGCGAGGAAGGCGAGGACCGCGGCGCCGGCTGTCTGCCCCCGGACGGCGAAGAAACCGGCGAAGACCCCGCAGAACACCAGGCCGAACGCGGCGAGGACGCGGCGTAGCCCGAATGCGCTGCGAGCCGGGGGGAACCTCCCCGGATCGGAGGAGCCGGAGGAGAAGGCGCGGCGCCACCAAGGCCGGTGCCCGAGGGCACTACCCCGGTCGCGTTGGTGCGGCAGGGAATGGGTCACAGGCACCGGTATGCCCCGCCCGGACGGGGCGAACCGGTCACCCTCGTCGCCGTTGCGGGGCTGGTCCTCCCGGGCCGCACGGACGGCATGGAGCGGGCCGGCACCGACGTCGGTCAGCCCTCGGTGGTCGGTCAGCTCACGGGTGGTCGGTCAGCCCTCGGCTGCCGACGTGCCGTGGCGGCCCGGCAGCCTGGCGGTCATCGCGGATCTCGCCTCGTCGCTGACGAGGCGCTCGGTGAAGATCGCGCTTTCGGCGTCGATGCGCGCCAGCACCTCCGGTGTCCCGCCGTCGTGCAGCAGGGCGCGAGCTGCCGCGAGCGCCTGCGGCGGCTGGGCCAGCAGCGCCGCCACCCGGTCGTCGACCCGGGCGCGTAGCGCTTCGGCGTCGGGAAGCACCTCGGTCACCACCCCCAGTCGGGCGGCCTCGGCCGCTCCGAGGGACTCGCCGAAGTAGACGATGCGGGCAGCGATGGCTGGCCCGACCCGGCGGGGTAGCAGGAGGGTCGACCCGAACTCGGGGATCACCCCCAGGTTGACGAACGGCATCCCGAGAGTGCTGCGCTCGGTCGCATAGACCAGGTCGCAGTGCAGCAGCAGCGTGGTCCCGATGCCCATCGCGGGCCCGTCGACCTCGGCGACGAGAAGTTTCGTGCTGCGGGCCAGCGTCCGGATGAAGGTCAGCGTCGGACCCTCCGCCCGGAGGGCGTTGGTGGCCAGAAAGTCGACCAGATCGTTGCCGGCGGTGAAGGATCCACCGCTGCCGGTCAACCGGATAACCCGGATCTCCGGGTCGGTCTCGGCCTTGTCGAACGCCTCCGTGAGGGCGACGTACATCGCCTGGGTGAGGGCGTTGCGTTTCTCCGGACGGTTGATCCGTACCGTCAGCGTGCCCTGGCCGGGTTCGCTCTCGATCTGGCTGCTCATCCGTGTCTCCTCACCGGTCCGTCGGGTTCCTTGACCCGGCCGTGCTCCTGACCCGGTCGTGCCCAGGGGCACAGTGCCACCGGCTGGCCTCGGGTGAAAGCAGTTGTGTCACCTCCGCCGCTTCCGTGACCTCCGCCGCTTCCGCCAGCCGGGCCTCGCTCGGCGATTAACACAGCAGTTCAGCAGCAGCTCATTGGACGGGAGTTGATGGGGAGGTTCGTCGTGGAGTGGCTGTGGAGTGATTGAAGCTTTGGCGGACCGGGTAGGGCCCGATCGGCAATCGCCAACGCCTGATCGGCAATCGCCGACGGGGGTGAACCGGTGGGGCCGGGTGCCCCAATTCCCGCCCCCGGGTGTCTGCAATGTCTACAACGTCTGCAATGTCCGCAATGGGACCACTTTCCATGGTCTGGCACGAGGCGGGAGCTGCAGCCCGGGCGGGGGTCGGGTGGGCCGCGAGGGTGCGATCTGTGTGGCCTCGGATCGTGCGATGTTCTTTCGGCA
>NZ_CDWRCK010000317.1:0-4139 GCF_977927595.1 Frankia sp. CcWB3 | reverse complement strand
GGGATGGGCCTGACCGAGTCCTTCGCGATGACCCCCGCGGCCGCCGTCAGCGGGCTCATCTTCGCCCATCCGTCGTCGCGGTACTTCACCGTCGGGCGCATCGGCCGGGACCAGGTCGAAGACTACGCCCGACGGCGGGGCCTGAAGATCTCCGACGTCGAGAGATGGCTGCGCCCCAACCTCGCCTACGATCCGGACGCCTCGGCCGGCTGACCTACCCGGGCCAGATCGGTCAGACCGGCAGGGATGTCCACATACAGGAAGATACCCTGCGTGTACGTTGAGTGCATGACCGTGTCGCCTAAACTGAGCGTGCCGGAGGCCCGGGAGCGGCTCACGGCGATCATCGACCAGGTTCGCGCCGACCACACGCCGGCCTGCCTCGCCCGCCGTGGCCGGCGGGTCGCGGCCGTCAAGGCCGACCTCGGGCTGGCCTGAGGTACCCGGTCGGCATCGCCCCGCATGCGCTTCGTCAGTTGCGCAAGCTCGACCCAACGGCGCGACGCCGCGTCCAAGCGGCGGCCAGGAACGGGCTTGGCCGGCCATGCCAGAAGATCGCCAGGTCGTCGCGGGCGCGGGTCGCCGCGACGAACAGCAGTGACCGGTCTCGTGCCCGTTCCTGCTGATACCTCCCTGCCCCGAGGAGCCGACATGAAGATCTGACCGCGACCGCGGCCACCCAGGGCCAACGCGACAATGACTTCAACCACTGTGCCGAGGGGGAACTGGTGTGGATCGGCCTGGTCTACGCGATCGACTGGGCGGACCCCGACGGCGGATGTGGCTGTAGGCGGTCGTTCACGGGACTGTCCTCGCACCTCGCGACGACGACGGCGATGGTTCGCGACATCGCCGAGATGAGCCGGAGCTCCTACGCCGAGGCCCTACGGGCGGGCCTCGCCGCGCAGAGGTGGCACGCCGTCGGCTCCGAATCGCTGGCCGACGAGCTGACCCGGCTCGTCGACGGCTGGCCGGCAGGCGCCGTCGTGGAACGCAGGCTGGACATCGTCACCGTGCGCGAATGGACCATCCCGTAGCCAGCCTCAGCCCCACCGGTACCGTCATACGGCCCGGCCCGTGCTGGCCGGCCCGTGCTGGCCGGTCTTCCCGCCGCCGTGATGGGGACCTGGTACGCACAGCCGCGGCACAGCGGGCGCACAGTGCGGGCAAAGACTGTCCCGCCATGGTGAAGGCACAGGATCAGTCGATCTCAAGGAGAGCGCATGGCGGACTACCAGCGGGACGGCCGGAGGCCGACGTACGAGGGGCGTCCCCTGCCCCGGCCCGAGGAGGAGGCCGTCGACCAGGGACTGGGCTTCGACCTCGGCACGCTGCTGAGCCGGCGACGGATGCTGACCTTTCTCGGCCTCGGTGCCGCGACGGCGGGCCTGACAGCCTGCGGGACAGGCGGGGCCCCGAAGCCTCGGGATCGTCCGGCTCCACCGCGTCGCCCAGCACGTCATCATCCGCCTCGACCAGCGGGGCGTCCAGGGAGATCCCCCAGGAGACGGCTAGCCGCTACCCGGGCGACGGTTCCAACGGGCCGGACGTGCTCGAGCAGAGCGGCGTGGTCCGCAGCGACATCCGGTCCAGCTTCGGGGGGAGCCACCGGCACCGCCGAAGGCGTCCCCATGACGCTGGAGCTGACCATCACCGACCTCGCCGGCGGCGTCCCCTTCTCGGGAGTGGCCGTCTACGTGTGGCACTGTGACCGCGAAGGCCGCTACTCGATGTACACCAACGGCATCACCGACCAGAACTACCTGCGCGGCGTCCAGATCGCCGACAAGGCCGGGAAGGTGCGCTTCACCAGCATCTTCCCGGCCTGCTACAGCGGACGCTGGCCACACATCCACTTCGAGGTCTACCCCGACCAGGCCAGCATCACCGACGCCACCAAAGCGATCGCCACGTCCCAGGTCGCCCTGCCGAAGAACGTCTGCGACCAGGTCTACGCGCAGCAGGGCTACGAGGCGTCGATCGCGAACCTGTCGCAGGTCAGTCTCGACAGCGACAACGTCTTCGGGGACGACGACGGCGCCCGCCAGCTCGCCACCGTGGCCGGCAACGTCACCAGCGGCTACACGGTCTCCCTCGCCGTCGGCGTCGACACCACGACCACCCCGTCCAGCGGCCAGCCCGCCGGTGCCCCCGGCGGCCAGCCACCGTCCGGCGCGCCCGGCGGGCGGCCACCGGGTGCGCCGAGCTGACCCACACGACGCCTCGGGAGGACACCCCGTCGTCACGGCCAACCCCCTCCGGTTCACGGAGTCGAACTCGACGATCCCGGTGGTCGAGCAGGTCCCCGGGGGCTCGGGTCTCCGGGGACTCGGGGACCTGGACAGGTGCGTGGGTGCACAATGGCGCTCTCGACCTCGGGGCGACTCACGCATCGTGGGTCGGGGAAATCGTGGGTTGGGGGAAGGTAGAGCCGCGATGTCCGTGCCGGAGGTGCCAGCGCCGGACGAGCTGGTGATCAGCGCGGAGGCTCCGGAGCCTGTTCGGGACGACCTCGGCATTGAGTTCACCGTCGAGTCCGACGTGGATGTCGCCCATCCGCTCATGACGATCGGTGATTCGCTCACCCATGGCTTCCAGAATCTGGCGGTCCGCAACACCGACCGGTCGTGGCCGGCTCTACTGGCCGAGG
The DNA here is from genome assembly GCF_977927595.1 of Frankia sp. CcWB3. Lineage (NCBI taxonomy): Bacteria > Bacillati > Actinomycetota > Actinomycetes > Frankiales > Frankiaceae > Frankia > Frankia sp. CcWB3. Next base: position 1,489 of record NZ_CDWRCK010000317.1, on the reverse strand, counting down.
CGATGGGGGTGACGCCGTTTCGCTATCCGGTCTATCCCGGGCCGGATGGCTGCGCCGGCCTCCCCCTCAACATGGAGGAGTTGCTGCGCCACGCGGACACCATTACCAAGGGCCGGCCGCTACCGGCGCACGCGCTACGTCTGATAGTCACGCTGTACACCCAGGCGCGGGGGGTGCAACGCTACTGGGACTTCGGCCCGGGCCGGCTCCCCGTCGAGCAGGCGGAATTCAACCACAATCTCGCGATCTACGGCTGGGATGTCCGCGACGCACTCTCGAAGAACGTCGGCTGGTGCCAGGAACAGCTGGCCGAGCACCCCGCCCGCCGGTCCTGGAATCCGCGCAGGCTCCTGGTCCAGAACGACGGGCCGATCGCTGCCCTGCGCACCCTGGCCGGCCCCAGCGACCCGGGTACCACCCAGCTGACGGCGGCGCAGCAACTCGGTGCCGAGGGCGTCGGCACGCTCGTGGTCGCCCTCGGGGCTAACAACGCGCTGTCCAGCGTTCTGGGGCTACGGCTGGCCTGGAGCGGAGACGACTTCGCCGACCTGAACGGGAAGAACGCCTACACGGTATGGCGCCCCGCCCACTTCCAGCAGGAGTACGACCAGCTCGTCACCGAAATCGAAAAGGTGGGAGCCCGGCATGTCGTGCTGGTCACCGTCCCCCACGTCACCGTCGCACCGCTCGCCCGCGGGGTCGGCGACAAGCCGGAAGGCTCGCGATACTTCGCCCGCTACACCTACGCCTGGATCAGCGACGACCAGTTCGACACTGCCGACCCCTGCCTGACCGGGACGCAGTGCCGGCAGATCGACAGCGCCATCGACATGTACAACCAAGTCATCATCGAGCACGTCAGGGCGCACCGGCAGGCCGGTGACGACTGGCGGGTCTTCGACCTGTGCGCCTTGCTGGACCGGCTCGCCTACCGCCGCTATCTCGACGACCCGACCACCCGGCCGAGTTGGTGGAACCGGTACGGCCCCTATCCGTTACCCCAGGCGCTCCGCGAGCTGCACCCCCGGCCCGACACCCGGTTCTTCCTCTCCGACGCCCGGGGCCGCACCCAGGGAGGTCTTATCGCGCTCGACGGCGTCCACCCCACCAGCATCGGCTACGGCATCATGGCCAGCGAAATGCTCGCGATCCTGGCCCGCGCGAACGTGCCCGGAGCCGTAGGCGCCACCATCGACTTTGCTGATCTCCTACGTCGGGACACCCTGCTCAGCAACCCGCCCGCCAGCCTCGGCGGCAACTTCCGCACCCTCGGCTGGCTACAGCACCGGCTTCAGCTGTTCGCCGCACTCACCGAACTCTGGTAAACACCGAATTCTGGTAAACCGAGCTCTGGTAGACCCGGCCCCTTTGCGCTGGACCGCGAATGCTATTCAGCCGATCATCCCGCACGACCCTGCTGGTTATCGCTCTTCCCAGGGGGTCCGCCGGAGAGTAGGGCGGCGCGCTGCCAGATGAGCAAATATTGGAT
>NZ_CDWRCK010000316.1:0-4144 GCF_977927595.1 Frankia sp. CcWB3 | reverse complement strand
GATGAACTTCCCAAACAGGCCCTAACGTCCAGCGAGTGTGCAGCCGGGCCGGCAGACGGGGCATGACCATGGACGATGACCCGTTCTTCGACTGCCAACGGACGGATCATGGTCATGGGAAGCGGGCGACATCCCGAAGCGCAGGTGCGGCATGGGCGACGAGTCCGATCGACGGCGGTTCCTCCGGCTGGCGGCGGGGGCATCCCTGCCACCCGGGCTGTTCATGGTCCGGAGCGGGCCAGTGACCCCGCGAGTGATCGCGTCCGAGGACGTCCTGAACCACATCGACGTCCGCATCCAGCAGATCACCGGGGCGTACGAGCGGACCCCGATCGGCGCGACGAGCGTGTACCTACGCCGGCATCTGCCGGCCGTCCGCTCCCTGCTCGCCGAGGGCGGGCACCCGACCGCCGTCGACGCCCGCCTGCACCGCGCCGCCGGCCGCCTGGCTGCCCTGTGGGCCACCACCCGCCACGACCTCGGTGACATCCCCGGGGCGACGGCCGCGTTCGCCGAGGCGTTCGGCCACGCCGAGGAGGCGCGGGACCGGGCACTGCAGTGCTGGGTTCGGCTGTGGCAGAGCTCCCTGGCCCGCAAGTCCGGCCGCCTGGCCTCCGCCCTCGCGCTGGCCCGCGCCGCCACGTCCCACGTCGGTGCGGGCTCGCCGGCCGCCAGCCGCGCCGCGGCGATAGAGGCCCGTACCCTGGGCGCGCTCGGTGAACGGGCGGGCGTGCACGAAGCGATCAACCGTGCCTGGCGCATCCAGGGGACGCTGAGCCGCGCGCAGTCGGGCAACCCCGGGTTCTCGATCGACACCCTGCATATGCTGACGCTCGCTGAACTGTCTGCGGCGGCGTACGTCGAACTCGGCCAACCGGACGCGGCCTCAGTCTATACCGACGCCTCGGTGCACCATCTCGACGTCGCCGGGGCGACCGGCCTGCGGTCGATGGCGAGGATCGCCGCGGCTACAGCGGCCCTGCACCGCCACCACGTCGACGAGGCCGAAGCGCTCGTCACCGAGGCACTGGACATCTCCGAGCACCGGCCGAACGCCGTGGTGGTCACGCGGACCCACCGGTTCCTCACGGACGCCCGGCGGATCGCCGGGCGGCGCCAGGGCACGAACAACATCGCCGAACGCCTCGACACCTGGACGTTGCCGACGTAGCCGACGGTGCCGCCGGCGGTCACCCGGCGCAGGTGTCCTGGTAGGGCAGGCCGGGAATGTGAAAGCTCCACGCCGACTGGTCGAGCCCGCCCTGGGCCTCGTGGCAGGCGTATTCGACGACGCCGTTGCGGCGGAACGCGTCGATCGCGGCGAGTCGCCACAGCCGGACGGTGCCATCGTTGCCGCCGGAGGCCAGCGTCCCGCCGTCCGGGGAAAAGGCCAGCGACAGGACGGAGCGGGTGTGCCCGGTCAGCGGCTGCCCGATCTGCCGCGGCGGGGTGACGCTGGTGTCCCAGAGCCATACCCTCCGGCCAGATCCGACCGCGGCCAGGACCTGCCCGTGCGGGGAGAAGGCCACGGCCCGGACCGGTCCGGGGTCGGCGAGAAGGAGGCTGGGCGGCCGGGGCCGATCCGGGGCGGTGACATCCGCCAGCATGATCGATCCGTCCTGGCCGGTGGCTCTGAGGCGCCCGTCCGGGGAGAATGCCTCCCACGGCGTGGGGGCGCGGCGGCATTCACGCGCTCCCGCGCTTGTGGCCGGTCCGGGTCGGCGATGTCCCACCGCAGCACTGTCCCGTCGACGCCGGTCGCGTCGAGGTTCCGGCCGTCCGGCGAGAACGTCACCGACGTGATCCCGCTGCGCTGGCCGGTGAGGGGCGGGTCGATCCGACGAGGTTGACCCTCCGTCACATCCCACAGCACGACCGTTGCGTTCGCGCCGCCGACGGCCAGGATGCGCCCGTCCGGGGAGAACGTCACCGAGGTGACGGGATCGCCGCGGCTGGCGAGCGCGGTCGGGTCCTCGACGAGAGTCTGCAGCAGGTTCGCCTGGCTGCCGGCCTCACCACCGCTACCGGAGTCGATGTTTTCGGCGGCGATGGCGAGTCGTAACGCGCGCACCCGGTCCGTCGCCCGCGCGACGTTGGCGTTGGCGAGCAGGGTATGAGTGATCAGGGCGTGCCGCGCCCGTTCGGTGGTGCGCTGCGCCCGTTCGGTGGTGAGCTGCGCCCGTTCCGCGGTGCGCTGCGCCTGCCGGGCGGTGAGGGACTGCCAGGTGGCGATCGCGGCACCGGCGACAGTGAAGACGAGGAGCACGGAAAGGACGGTGATGACCTGCCGGCGGCGTTGACGTTCGTGACGTTCCCGGCGGCGGGCTGCCTCGACGCGCGCACGTTCCTGGCGACGGGCTTCCTCGATCCGCTGGTCGCACGCGTCGATGAACCTCCGCCCGGCCGGTTTGAGATGGACCACCGGCTCCTCACCGGCGCGGAAACGCTCATAGGACTGCCACAGCGTCGTGATGGCGGTGGTCAGCCGGTCTTCGTCCCAGAGCGGGCCGTCGTTGTGCTCCCACTCGGCGGCGGCGCGCTCGACCTTGCCCTCACTGAGCAGGGCGGCTTCCCGTTCCCGGATGACGGCATCCAGTGGCTTCCAGGCGGTCAGCAACGCCTCGTGGACGACCCCGACGGCGGTCCCCAGGCTGTCACTGGGGGTGGACAGCAGCCGTTGGTTCACGAAGACCTGGAAGGTTCTCCGCAACGCGTCGGACGGCAGGTCCTTGAGGTCGATGCGTCGGCGGGTCCGCCGACCGGCCTCGTCGAGCGTGGCGAGCTCGGCCAGGCCGACCAGGATCTCCTCCCGGCCCAGCCCGCTCGTCTCCACGGCGTCGTCGAGGACGGCGTCGGCGCGGCGGGCCAGCGCCCCCTGCACGCCACCCAGCTCGTGGTACCGGTCCATCGACAGGGTGCCGCCGCGGGTCTGGTCCTTGGCCAGCTCATGGAGCGTGAACGCCAGCAGCGGCAGTGCCTCGCCGTCCTCGGTGTCCGCGACCATCTTGGCGACCAGCTCCGGCTCCACCTGCAGGCCGGCTACCCGGGCCGGCTCGGTGATGACGACCGGCAGCATGTCCCGGGCCAGCGGGCGGAGGGGGAAGACGTGCAGGTTGACCCCGCCCTGTTCGGGAGGGCCGCTCAGTTCGGGCAGGGCGAAGACCTGGTCCTGGAACTCGGAGCGAAGCGCCATGACCACCCGCACGGGACCGGTGACCCCATGCCGCAACAGGGTCGCCAACCGGGCCCGTTCCTCTTCGTCCGATCGGGTGAACAGCTCCTCGCCCTGATCGATGATCAGTAGCAGCAGTCTGTCCCGCACCGGGCCGGAGCCGGCCGTCAGAAGTTCTTCGGCCAGCCCCATCAGGGCCAGGTCGTCCTCCCTGAGCTGCCGGTCGATGTCGGTGACCGCCCACTGCTGGCCGACGCGCCTCGCAGCCTGGGTCAGGGTGTGGGCGAGCTTGCGGACCGGGTCCCGGCCCGGCCAGAAGGGGTCGGCTACCTCCCAGCCGGGCCGGCAAGCCGGCGGTGACCAGCGACGACTTGCCGCACCCGGAGGCACCGACCACCAGTAGCAGACGCTGTTCACCGAGGGAGCGTAGCCGGTGGGTGAGCCGCCGCAGCTCGTTGCCGCGCCCATAGAACACCTTGGCCATGTCCCGGGTGAACGGCCGCAGACCCGGAACGGGGACCGGTCGTCCGCCCAGCCCAGCCCGCCGGCGGCCTCGACGCGCCGCAGCCCAACGTTCAGGTTGTCGGCCCATCGCGGATTTTCGTGCAGGTGAACGTGCTGCCGGTCCTCCAGGAGCGGGGAGGTGACCGTCGGCTCCACGCGCAGCGGCAGCAACAGGCTGCCGACCTCGTAGGCGATTCCCAGTTCGTAGGCGCACCATGGGGAGGCGTTGTAGGCGTTGGTGATGACACAGACCACGGCGTCGGCGGCTCGCAGCTCGTGGTGCAACCGATCCTTCCACATGTCGCCGGGCTGGACGCCCACCCGGATGTCCTGAGCGAGGAACACCCGGTGGCCAAGAAGGGTCAGCGCCTGATGAAGGCTCTTCGAAGTTAAGCGGGTTTGAGGCATCTGCGGGCTCGGCGGGTGGTTGCGCAGCGTGTTCGTAGCCGCTGGTGTTCGGGGTTGCGG
>NZ_CDWRCK010000315.1:0-4162 GCF_977927595.1 Frankia sp. CcWB3 | reverse complement strand
GGTGAGCAGTGCTCGGGCATGCACCAGCACGATGGGGTCGTTGTCGACATAGAGAATCCGCGACTCCGGCGCGACCTCCTGGACGACCTCATGCAGGTTCGGCGCGGTCGGCAGCCCGGTGCCGATATCCAGGAACTGCCGGATGCCGTGCTCCGCCGCCAGGATGCGGGCCATCCTGACCATGAAGTTCCGGTTGGCCCGCATGGACGTGGGCAGGTTGAGCATACTCCTGGTGAACTCCGCGGCCGCCGCCCGGTCGGCCGGGAAGTTTTCCTTGCCGCCGAGTATGTAGTCGTAGACCCGCGCCGAGTGCGGAACGTCGATCTTCAGGTCGACGTTCCGCGGCGCCCAGTCCGGCACCACCGAGCCGTAGGTCCACCCGGCGTCGTCACCTCCAGCCACGACTCCCCCTATCTCTGACAGCGCCCATACACAGACACACTGATTATTCCTCCCAGACTCTCCCATGACCCCGTAATGGCGGCATCGGATGGGGTCGAGGAGTGACGTCCTCGGGGAGTGATGCGTCCTGGGATGCGGGGCATGCCTGGAGTGGAGTCCACGGACGTGCTGTACGAAGAGCGACGATCTAGCGACTCGCCGGACTCGCCGGACTCGCCGGACTCGCCGGAGCGAATTTTGGGGACCCGAGCACGGTTTGCAGCCCCTGGACCGTTCCTTGCTCCCCAGAACTCGGCCGCCCCCGGGCTCCGGGGGCGGACACTGGACGAAGATCATCGTCTCGTGAGCACCGAGCTGATCGATCTGTCGGTACCTATCGTGACCGGCATGCCCGTCTACCCGGGGGATCCCGAGGTCGACGTGTCACCGGCACTGACCGCGGCCGAGTCCGGCGTCAACGTGCAGCGCCTGCACCTGGGATCACAGACGGGCACGCATGTCGACGCCCCCTTCCACACCGACGACTCGCTGCCCAGGGGACGTAATGAAGCAACAAATACGTGATCGAGAGCATCATCGCAGGTCACAGGCCTGTGGAGGGTTCGAAACGCGCAAGTTATTTCATTTCGACTCCCCAGGCTCGACGAGGTTCCGCTACAACGTTTCACCGGACCCGCGGTTCTGCTGGATGCACGGGGCTACGGCCCACAGGCGGCGATCGGCCCGGAGGTGCTGTCGGGCCCATTTACCCGCCCGTTTCCCCACGATGTCGTCGTCCTCATCGTCACAGGATGGTCCGTCCACTGGGGCCGCGACGGGTACCTACGACATCCCTATCTCGCGCCGGACACCGCGCGGGCCCTCGTCGACGCGGGTGTCCGGACGGTCGGTATCGATGCGCTCAGCGTTGATCGGACACCCGGACCGGGGCAGGATGTCAGTCTCGCGGCCCACCGGATTCTGGGTGGGGCCGGTGCCGTCATCGTAGAGAACCTGACCAGTCTCGATCGACTTCTCACCGCCCGGGCGAACGGGCGGCCCATCCACATCGCCCTGTTCCCGATTCCGCTCGCCGGAGCCGACGGTGCCCCGGTCCGGGCAGTCGCAAGCGTCGGCCCCGCGGATCAGCTCCCCACCGCGTGCCGTCGCAGCAGCGGGTCGAGTTCGCCGGACGTGTCCCCCACGATGTTCCCGCCCGCCGGTGACGCATCGGCCGTCGGCCCGGCCGGCGTCGCCGTACCCGAGGGCATGATCCCGGCGGGAGCCACCAGCCCACCGTGCGTCCCCGGGGGATTGACCTGCACCCGGCCGGGGCGTGAGGTGGTCGAGCGCGTGCCCACGCGGGGCGCGGGCCGGATGGCCGGCCGGGCCGAGGCCACGTCCCCACCGTCAACGCCGGCAACGCCGTCAACGCCGTCAACGCCGGTCTCGCCGTAGCCCGTCTCGGGGTACCCGGCGAACCGGGCGAGATCGTCCCCTTCCGCGTCTTCGTCCAGCCCCGGCTGGCCGGCCACCAGAGCGCCGAGGTCGATCGTCTCGGCGCCGGCGATCGCGAGCTCCTCGTCGGTGAGCTCCTCCACCGGCTGCTGACCAACCCGCTCCGCCAGGGGGTCCGGTCCCGGCTGGCGCTGCCGGTAGGCGAAGGAGGACCCGATCGGGGGCCGCCGACGCCGGGCGGCCCGCTCGGCCTCGATCCGCCGGTCTACCGCCGCACGCGCGGCGGCCAGCCGCCGCGCGGTCTGCGCCGACCGGCGAAGATAAACGAGGTACGCGCCGAGTACGGCATCGACGAGGAACTGCCCGGCGATCCACAGCCCGCCGAGGATGGCGGCCAGCACGATGCTCACCGGAAGCAGGACGAGCAGGACGAGCAGGCGCTGCCGACGCACCCGCATCAGGGCGGCACCCTCGGCGTCCGCCCGGCGCTCGGGACCGCGCGGAGGAACATCCGCCCGCGGGTCGTCGGGGTGCGCACCCGACCACTGTGGGCGGTTGGGGCGTCCGTCCTCCGAGCCCCCGCCCTCCGGATCCTCGCCAGCAGACCCGCCGCCGGATAGCAGCGCGCCACCGGTCGAAGCGTCCTCGATGATCGGCATGCCGGACGCGATGGGCATCCCGTGGACGACCGGCTGCCCGCCGGGGGCTCCGGCCTCCCGGGACGGCCCGGCGGACACCGAATCCCCGAGCTCCGCGAGGTCGACTGGTCCATCGAATTCCGCGTGCGACATTCCCCTTCCTCCCGCGGTGAAGACGCCGTCATGATCGCCGCCGAAACGATCGACGACGGCATCGCCCCGGCCGGGTGGCCGTCGGGAGAGCACCCGCCTCGCAACCGTGAAACGCTCGGTGGACCGCTGCTGCGCCGTCGTGTCGTGACGGCGCAGCCACATCGGGATCAGCACGAATCCCCAGACCGCGACGATCGCCACCCAGATCAACGCGCTCATCGGACCACGCCTGCACGACCCTGGTCGATCCCATCATCGACCATCATGATCCCGCCCGCCCCCATACTCCCACCCGATCCTGTGGTTACGTTGTCAATTTCGCGGGATCTGTGGTCTCCGTGGTGTTCACCGCTCCCGGGGAGAGGGAACAGCACGGGAAACGTGTCCCACCCACCACCCACCGGACGCACACCATCCGCGGCGAGCGCGGCGGGCGCGGGCGCTCTGACCATGAGGAGCCTCTTCTCGACACCAACGATTGCGATTTCGTAGTCGACGCTAGTGAGCGAAATCCACGTGGTCACCGACCCGGAGCCCGCGTGTCGCATCCGCAACTGGATGGGTGATGGTGGATGTGTGGTCGTCAAAACGCACCGCGGACCCCCCAGGGCCGCATCTGACCTATGGAAGCCCTTGTAGAGAGCATCGACATCCGGTCAGGACCTTCGCTTTGTCACCGGATTGAGATCCGGAACGACGGGCGGTGACGAGAAGGGACTACGTCCGGTAACCGACACCGTCCCGGTGCCGGAGTGGAACGTGTCACGCGAGCCGTGGATCCAGGCATCGTTCTCAGGCGCGGCGGCACCGTCGGGCGCGGCACCGTCGGGCGGCGCGGCGGCCGCTCAGGGCCGGCTGTACCGGGTCTCCCGCCAGCGGTGCACCAGGCCCTCGGGGACGTCCTCGGTCGTCAGCGCGAATCCGATGTGGTCGCGGTAGCGGCCGTCGATGGCGAGGAAGTGCCGGTGCAGCCCTTCCTCGCGGAAGCCGAGCTTCGCGAGCACCCGCCGGCTCGCGGCGTTCTCCGGGCGCACATTCGCTTCCACCCGGTGCAGCCCGACCGGCCCGAAACAGTGGTCGACGACGAGCGCGAGCGCGGTCGGCGTGATGCCTCGACCGGCGTACTCGCTGTCGATCCAATAGCCGGCCTGAGCGCTGTTGAACGCCCCGCGCACGATCGTGGACACGGTCACCTGACCGACGAGCCGCCCCTCGAAGGTGACCGCGAACGGCAACGTGGCGCTGAGCCGGGCCTGCTGGCGCAGGCGGTGCCACATCTGACGGTAGATCGAGAGGGTCTGGCGCTGCGCCCAGGTCTCGCGGACCATCATCACTCCGGGTGGGGTCGCCTCCCACGGCGCCAGCCAGTCGGCGTTGCGCAGCCGCACCTCGACCCACGTGGAGGCGTCACGCAGACGAAGCGGCCGCGCCTGGACCCGTCCGTCGGTCAGGACTGCCGGCCAACCCGGAGCTCCCACCGTCGCGCCCTATCCGGCGTCGGCAGCATCGGCAGCATCAGCTGGGGCTGGGGC
>NZ_CDWRCK010000314.1:1200-4642 GCF_977927595.1 Frankia sp. CcWB3 | reverse complement strand
GGGTGGGGCCGGGGGGTCGGGAGTCCTCGGCCTGCCCCGCTGTCGTCTCGATGCGGATCCGATCCTCCCGTATGCTGGGATGAAAAATTGAAAGTTTCTTCAATTTACATGATCAAAAGTATGAGGTGAGCGAGATCTTGGACATAGCGCCCCCCGTGGAGCCGTGCCGTGCGATAAAGAGCCGTTTTCCGGCTCCGAAGTGTGGTAACGAACAGTTGATAAATTCTGCAACTGGCGGGAAGGCCGCCATCGGGCGCGAACGGGTCGCGGCGCTGCTCACCATGCCGACGTGGTCTCTGGGTGGGCGGTCGCCGGTACTCCGGCCAGGTTGGTACCTCGGCCGGTAGGCCCCGGCCGGAGCTGCGCGGAGTCGACGGGAGGTGGCTCGTGACGAGGCGAGTTCCGTTGTACCAGGCTAAAGCGGAATTTTTTCGCATGCTTGGACATCCGGTGCGGATTAGGGTGCTGGAGTTGCTGCAGGACGGGCCGATGCCGGTGCGGGATCTCCTGGCCGCGATCGAGGTGGAGTCGTCGAACCTTTCCCAACAGCTCGCGGTGCTGCGCCGGTCCGGGATCGTGACCGCGACGCGGGACGGCCCGACGGTGGTGTACGCGCTCGCGGGCGGGGACGTGGCGGAGCTGATGCGCGCGGCCCGGCGGATTCTGACCGAGATGGCGGCCGGGCAGGCCGGGCTGTTGGCCGAGTTGCGCGAAGCGGAGACAAGCTCCTCATGAGCATGAAATGTGGTGGACCGATCTCCGGGAGTCCCGCCTATGGGACTCCCGGAGATGGGAACCCCGCCGAGGGGTCGCCTGGGGGACCGGCGCGCACCCGACGGAGTCGGGCACGGGTGGAGCCGGCGTGACGCCCTCTGGCCCGGCTGTCCCGGCCGGTTCAGCCGGTCCAGCCGGGGTCAACCCCGCCTACAGCGTCACGGTCCGCGTTCCGCACCGGGCCACGATGATTATCGAGGCGGTCATCGCCGCAGCCCCCGGCCCCGTGACGTGCTACGCGGACGAGCCGGATCCCGGGGGCGGCCGGCGGATCACGTTGGATGCCGACAGCGGGTCCACATTGACCTGGCTGGTCCGGGCGCTACGGGAGCGGCTGGGTGCCGATCTGTTGCAGACCGAGGATCCCGTCTTCACCGTCGCGTCGACCGGCAAACTCGCCCAGTGTCTCCGCGCGTCGGTCATGACCGGTCACGATCTTGCGTTGTTGGACGCTGACGCCGATCGCCGCGTCATCAGCCACCTGGCCATGCACCCGGCGCACACCGACCGGTTCACCGGCCGGCCGCGTCGGGTGGCGCTGCTCACCGACGGCAGCGCCGTCCTGGACTTCGAGCCGCTGGCCGCTGAGGCGGCCCTGCCAGCGGTCGAGTCCCAGGCGGTCCACCTGCACCGGGCGACCGGGTTCGACGTCATCCCCATGCCGATCGCCGCCCACACCGCAGCCGAGCTCGCCGCGGCGATCGGCATGCTCGCTCCGGGATTCGCCGCCACCGTCCTGGTCCACACACACGTCCGCCGTATCGACGCCGCCCGCGCCGCGCTGCGGTCCGCCGCCCCGTATCTGCTGCTCGACACCGTCAACGACGGTCTCGCCGTCGCCGCCGCGGCCGCGGTCCTCAACCATCTCCGGGCGCGTGACCTCGCGCCGGGGCGGGCCCGCGTCGCCGTCGTGGACCCGGCTCGGGGCGGCGATCTCGCCGGCTTACTGATCGGTGTCGGCATCCACGAGATCACTCTCTACGATCCGGTCGATTACGGCATCCAGCCGCTGCACCTACTCGCCCCCGAACTCGATCTGATCGTCGACCTGATCGGCTTGGCGGCGCCGCCCAAGGGCGTTCCCGTCCTGCGGACCCGCCCGGAGACGCCCCCTCCGCTGGCCCGCGCCACCTCGGGCCCGCGCCCGCTGCACGCGCTGCCCGGACTGCTGCGGGCGGTCGTCACCACTCGCCGCCCGGTCACCCCCGCTGCCCGCCTCGCCGCCGTGCACGCCCTCATCGGTCAGACGCCGCCCGGCAGCGTGCTGCCTCCCCTCGACCATCCACGGCTCGCCCCCGCCGTTGCCGCGGCCGCCACCCACGCCCTCACCGCGCAGGAGTAGCTCACCGCGCTCCCGGCGGAGGTGGTCACCTGGAGGTGGTCACCTGGAGGTGGTCACCTGGTAGGGGTGGTGGGGCCCGCCACCGACAGGCCCACCGGCGAATCTCGGCGAATGATCGTCCGCTGGGAGGACCGTTCCTCATGAACGGGATGAACCTGGGAGGACCGTTCCTCATGAACGGGATGAACAGGGTGCGTCGTCATGGGCGGCACTCTCCCGCCGGCATGACGGATGCGGAAGTACGGCGGCCCCGGTCTGGTCTTTGCAACACATCGTCCAAAAATGCCCTAAAGGGCCGTGTCCAAAAATGCCCTAAAGGGCCGTACGGCCATATGCCAGTAATGCGCCACCCCGGTTCTTCGGCCTGCCGGGAAGCCCGAGCCGGACCGGCACGGCCGAGGAATCGACATGGCCGAGGAGATGACACCGGGCCGAGGACGCTCGTGCGTCCGAAGCCGGCTGGCCTGGCGTGGGGAGTTCCACGTCGCGGGTGGCCTGGTCACGTTGGGAAGGGGGTACGAATGCTGCTCCGCGTGACCAGCCATCCGAAGAGTCGTTCCTGGCCCGGCGGGACGTCTCAGCTCGGCGCGGGGACGAGGTCCAGCAGTGCCTGAGCGGCAAGCTCGTACCCGAGGGCCCCCAGGCCGACGATCACTCCCCGGGCGAGCGCCGAGAGAATGGATTCGTGCCGGAAGGACTCCCGGGCCCAGACATTGGAGAGATGGACCTCGATCCACGGGTTCGGATAGTTGGCCAAAGCGTCGCGAAGGCTCCAGCCATACATCATCAGCGCACCTGGATTGACGATCGCGCCGATCGAGCCGTAATTATCTTGAATGGTGTTGATCAATTCGCCTTCGGATTCACGTTGCACGGAGACCAGTTTCCATCCGCGGTCCGAGATCCGAGCCGCGACGGCCGCCTCGATATCGGCCAGTGTCGCCGTGCCGTAAACTTCCGGCTGGCGCCGGCCGAGTATGCCCAGATTGGGGCCATTCAGGAGAAGTAGCGTGGGCACGGCACCTCGCAGACAGGCTGGCCGGCTCGACGGCCGGCGTCTCTTATCCGGAACCCCACATTTATAGCAAAGCCACCTGCTGGACACCTGTGAGCTGGGCGGATTGGCTGAGATGTTCTTCTAGAGTTCATTTGTAGCCCGTCCGTTGATGCTGATGTGTCATGTCCGGAGGTCGATGGGGAATCCGGGGGTACTGAAGGTACCGTCCGTCATGCATCCTCTTGTGTGGATTCCTTCGCTGGTCGCGATAATGGAACCGTCGACGGAACCTTGATCCCGGCGCGGAGAACAACGGTATGGCCACAGGT
>NZ_CDWRCK010000314.1:0-727 GCF_977927595.1 Frankia sp. CcWB3 | reverse complement strand
GGGCGGGGATCGTGATCGGTAGAGCACGGCATGCGCCGGAGTTGCCAGCCTGGCCGCAGTACTCCGACGAGGAGCGCGGTGGTCTGATCCGGGCGTTGGAACAGGGCCAATGGTGGCGCATGGGTGGCAGCGAGGTCGATACCTTCGAGCGGGAATTCGCTGCCTACCATGGGGCCAGCCACGCCCTCGCCGTAACCAACGGGACGCATGCGTTGGAGCTCGCGTTGCAGGTCCTGGGGGTCGGACCTGGCAGTGAGGTCATCGTGCCGGCGTTCACCTTCATCTCCTCCTCGCAGGCGGCCCAGCGCCTCGGCGCGGTGGCCGTGCCGGTCGACATCGACCCGGACACGTACTGCATCGAGGTCACCGCCGCGGCAGCTGCGGTGACCCCACGCACTCGGGCGATCATGCCGGTGCATATGGCGGGCCAGGTCTGCGACATGGACGCCCTGGCGAAGCTGTCCGCGGATGCCGGGGTCCCGCTGATCCAGGACGCGGCGCACGCGCACGGTGCGCAGTGGCAGGGTAAGAAGCTCGGTGAGCTGGGCTCGGTGGCGGCGTTCAGCTTCCAGAACGGCAAGCTCATGACCGCCGGTGAGGGCAGCGCCGTCACCTTCCCCGACGCCGAGCTGCACGAACTCGGCTTCCTGCGGCACAGTTGCGGGCGGCCACGCACGGACCGCCGGTACTTCCACCAGACCTCCGGGTCGAATTTCCGGATCTGTCG